>JANQPW010000952.1 GCA_028285285.1 Silvanigrellales bacterium | reverse complement strand
GGGTCACGAATACCATGCAGTCACGCTGATTCCGTTATTTGTGTATTTGTTCGCAAAGCCGACCGGTGAGCATCGAAATCTTACGTTTCTTGCGATAGTCGCCCTGTTTGCGCTGCCGACAACGTATCCCATTCTCAAGTTTGGCTTGGGGGTAGACGTGAGTACGATTCAAAAAATGAAGCTAGACGCCCCACTGCTGGGTTGGTTGTTTGTGTTGCAGAGACCCACCGCTGTGATTGCCTTGTGGCTTTATCTTGTGAAAACTGAGCTCTTCAGCGGGCCACCGTGGAAAGTAGGCTCTCCACCTTTCGGCGGTCAAATCTTGCCAAGGGAACAATAGAGTGTCGAAGGAACTACCGTTCGATCGACACCCTAAAGTTTTCGCCGTTGTTGGAAACGTAGCCGTCGAGATTCTCGATGATCTCTCCCTCGCAGATGACTGTCGGATAGGAGCCGGTGTAACGAACACGACAATCTGTGCGAAGCCTAACCCTGTCAAGAAAGTAGACTTCAATTTCCGAGGCATCGTCGGGAATGTCCACTCGAGCATTGGAACCATAGGATGTTTCAGAGAAGTCGCTTTCTCCAGAGAAGCGGTAGAAAACTTTTCGTTCTTGGAGATTACAAACTTTACCATCAACGAGGGCCCAAGGTGCTGTGGAGGATCCCGGCAAAACAAAGTCACAGCCGGTTACGCCACCACCCACACGAAACTCAATGAGTTTGGCCTCTTTTGAGATGGGGTGAAATTGATCTCGAATGATCAGGTCGCTGAATTGAATGGGGTCGGTGGCGTTCTCAACGCTCGAGCGGGCATGGTTCCAGAGCCACGTTCCGCGAATTCCCAGCGCTTCTGAACCGCTGAGGTCGGCCCGAAGGATGGCCACTTCAATGTCTTCTTGATTTGTGGTTGAGTCGCTCAGCGCGCTTTTGTTTGAATTGACTTGAGGGCCGCAGGCGTTTGCAAGAACCAATGCTGCACCCAGAGTCAGGCACTGAAGCGTTGGGTGAACACGTTGTTTTACTTGGTTTTTCATACTTGTTCCTTTCTGTCTGCCGAACCAATTGCCGGTCTGTTCTTAGGAAAAGTGTCATGAAAAAGTGGCCTGCTCCATGTTGAAAAGAAAAAAGATCTGTTTGAATCGAAAATGGAGAGATCAGGAGCCGAAAAAGTCTTGTATTTCTAGCATCCTGATCAAAATCAATGGGAGTCTCAGTGGCTCTGGCACCAGGAAGAGGATGAAAAGAGATCGCATTGGTAGGGGAGAACATTTGGACACTTCTTGGCATCATCATTGAGTCGGTAGACTTCTTGCCGTTCTTCGAGACGCTTCATGGATTCGGTGAAGTCATCAAAATTCCATCTGGAAACAGAGGTGCCGCTGCTGCCCTTGTCCCAACACTGCGCGAGCACGGTCTCGAGG
The DNA here is from genome assembly GCA_028285285.1 of Silvanigrellales bacterium. Classification (GTDB taxonomy): domain Bacteria; phylum Bdellovibrionota_B; class Oligoflexia; order Silvanigrellales; family Silvanigrellaceae; genus JANQPW01. The sequence continues at coordinate 4,035 of JANQPW010000952.1, read as the reverse complement.
CCCGGTTCGTTCTCCAGGTCTTTGGCTCGAAACGATCGTGTGTTGACATTGTTGAACGTGATGGTTTTGTCTTCGACCGGAGAAGTGGTGGCCTGCTTGGCGAAGTGGACGCAAACCTGCTCGTTGCCAAAGGGTTTCCGATCAAATTGCCCAGAGGGAGATGTGCAGAAAAAGAAGGTGCTTCGCGAAAAGATTCCGTAGTGGGTGGTGTGGAGCTCCGGTTCGGAGCCACTGGGCTCAAAGTCTTTGGGTCCGCACGCCGTCAAGGTGCTCGCAAACAATAAGAAACCACTAAATATTGTTTTCATTTTTCACTTCTCCTGTGATCCAAAAGTGGGAATTTGCTCCTCCCCCCGGTGGAGTCTCTACCAGGTCGGCTTCGCATCAACAATCACAATTTGAGCTGGCTCTGGCGATGACAGTCACCAGTTTGGAGGGAAGAGCGGGAGAAAGTGCTTGCTTCGGAGTTGGTTGTGGAACTTGAGTTATTCCGGATGTTCCTTCTTCCAGAGCCACTCCAGCATCTGGATGGTCTCGAGGTCCACTGATTTCTCAAGGTACTCCCGCGCCAGCTCCATGTCTTCTGTTGGGTTAAAGGGGCCTGGCGCTTGCCTGATGGGCTCACCATGGACTACGGGGACCTCCGTGGGCCTGAGTTTTTTGGGTTGCTCGTCGGAAGGAACTTGAGTGCCATCCATTTGCCAAAGGGCCCGCGAGATCAGGTAACTTTTATAGGTTTCGGGATCTTGGTAGGTCGGGAGGGTGCTCGCCAGCGCATCGGCGTACTTTCTCACCTGTGAAAGCTGGATCTTGATGATGTCGAGGTGATCCAGAACTTCTTGCTTGTCGGCTGCCTTCACTCTTCCATCTTCCAGCTCCCATTTGATTTCCGCTGTTTCAATTTCCAAGTCGATCTGGCGAAGGAGCAAATCGGTTAAGAGCTCTTCCGCTTTTTCCCTTTCGAGCTGCCGTTTCTCATGATCGTTCGTAAAACGATGCGCAAAAAGGATCTCCTCGGTGGTGGGATCAAACTTTGTTGCAGACCATGTGTGGTTGAACTCTGTGGGAGTGGACTGGGTTTGACCGCCGAAACGGTCTGTTTCGTTGGGAAAGTCAAAGTAAAAGGTGCCAAACGCATATATTTGCTTCGGCGGATCGCATTGGAGCTCTGAAGCTGCAGGCGTCAGGACGCGTCTCCAGGCGGGGTTATCCCTAACTCGCTTTCCCCAGCGCAACAGGCGCCTGAGAACACGCGACACCACAACAATGTCGACTTTTTTGGTGATGGAGAGATCTCCGATGATCTCATTTTTTCTTTGCTTGTTGAACGTGTAGAAGGCCGCATTGAAAAGACTCTCAAGCGCCTGTTGCTCTTTTGACTCAAAGTTTTCGGGATCAAAGCTGTAGTTGTCGGCCGCTTCGGTTTGTTCAGAGTCGAACGTGCCCACCTCCAGATCTTGAAACAGTCCAATGTTGTAGATTCCTTTGAGAATGGGTCTGTCGAAAAAAGAGAAGGCCCGAAAACCTTGTTTGTGCTCCACCTGAAACAGGGGGATCTCTCGAGCACGACCACCCTCTCGTTTTAGGGAAAAGGTCTCCGTGGCCAGAAGGGCATAGGCGCAGGTGTATTCAACCTTCGTTGTGGGATCCTTGATGTGGGATTCCCAAACAAGAACCTTGCGTTGGTTCGGGTCTCCGAGGCGGTTTGGCACAATCCGCCCCTTTGCAGTTTCGTCTCCATGGGATCTGTTCTCGAGCGCCTTGAGCCGACTATCGGGATCCCGAGTGATACAGGCCTGGTGAAACATGGAAACAAAGATGGCGGTGGTCGATAGAAGAAAACTGGACCTGGCCTTCCCCTTTTCCTGGATCGGTGAGCTTTTTGTTCGGTGTTGTTGCGTCGTCATGAGATCTCCCAGCCGTCTTTCTTTGCATGGCTAGAATATCACGAAAGGAACGTCGGGGTTGTGAAGTGCTCCAGCTCGGGCAATCGTCAATTTTTGGAGGAGCCAGCCTTAAGGACTGAAAACCTCACGCGGCATGCGTAAGGGTAGCTCTCGCAGCCGGATTCCTGTGAGCTGGAACACTGCATTGGCAACCGCTGGTGCAATAGGAGGCGTGGCTGGTTCACCGACTCCTCCTAGGGCTTCACCACTGTTCACAATGGTCGTGGTGATCTCAGGCATTTGTGAGGGGGGAAGCATAAAGGCTGTGTCAAAATTGGCCTGGGTGCATCGGCCTTGATCAATATCGACCTTCAGTCGCAAAGCTGCACTTAGTCCGAACACAATGCCACTTTCCATTTGTGCCACCACATTCTGCGGGTTAAGGGCTTTTCCGCAGTCCACGGCACAAAACACCTTGTGCACTCGAATGGAGCCGCGTTGAGAGACGCTCACCTCAGCAACTTGTGCCACAACTGAACCAAAAGCCTTGACAATGGCCACACCGAGCGCATGGTTGGGGGCACTGGCTCCTTCCCGCCAACGGGAAAGATCCGCAACGGCTTCGAGCACCCGAACCATGCGGTTTTCGTTTCCTTGTTGCAAGAAGTTCCGGCGAAACTCGAGGGGGTCGCGCTCGGCCAGAGCTGCCATTTCATCAATGAAGCTCTCCATAAAGAAACAATTGTGGGAAACCCCCACTGAACGCCAAAACCCAAGAGGAACGGGTGTTTTGATTTTACGGTTGGTGAGAGTCATGTCAGCAAGGGTGTAACCACTGTGTCGGAACCCATCGAGGGAAGCCACTTCCATTTGGACTTGGTTGCCTTGCTGAGAGTCTAAGATCGACGGCCCAGAGTTGTGCCCAATGAGGGCGATAGGCTCGCCTTCAGCTGACAAACCGCCCTCAAATCGCGCGGCATAAGGAGGTCGGTAAAAGTCATGCTGTGTGTCTTCCTCACGGCTCCAAAGGAGCTTCACAGGGGCCCCTACCGCACGCGAAAGTTCAGCCGCTTGAATCGCGCAATCTGAGTGGACCTTGCGCCCAAAGCCTCCACCCAAATGAGTGGCGTGGACCACAACTTGTTCCGGGCGGAAGTTGAAAACCTCAGCCACAGCTTCTTGGTTGAACCAGAGAGACTGTGTGGGTAACCACAGTTCAACACCGTTCTCGTGAACCCGAGCTGTGCAAACCATGGTTTCCATGCAGAGGTGGGGCACATAGGGCACATGGTAGCTTGCGCTCAATTTGCGCTCCAAACCTTCCAGCCTTGCGGTGGCGTCCCCATTTTTGACCAGCACCGTACCCTCGTTTTCAAACGACTCTTCCAAGCGGCGGCGCAGCTCAGCATTGTTGAAACTCTCGGTGTCGGGGTCCACTTCAAAAGTTGGAGAGAGCTCCCGTACTGCTTTTTCTGCAAACCACGTGCTGCTCGACACAACAGCAACCCCACCGGCTACGGGATAGATCTCTAGGTCAGGTCGGCTTTCCCGCAGCTCTTCGAGGTTGTTGAGCAACCCACCATAAACCGGGGAGTGCCGCACGGCAGCGCACCGCATACCGGGCACCACGACGTCGTGTCCAAAGATGGGATCTCCGTTGATTTTCTGGCGTGCATCAAGGGCATTGGTGTTTCGCCCGAGAAGCGTGAACTCAGACTCATTCTTCAAGGGAGGATCTTCAATCTCCTCTTGTTCGGAAATGGCATTCAAAAATTCCCCAGGCGGCCAAGTTTCATCACTCGTGAGGCTCCTCACCAAACCTTGTTCGAAGCTCAGTTCATCCGGAGATCGGTTGAGTGCTGCGGCCGCTCCATTGACAATGCGCAAGCGTGCGGCAGCGCCCGCCTTGCGCATGCGCTCGTATTGACGGCTCACACTCGTGCTGCCTCCCGTGACCTTTAGGTGTTTGCTGGGGTCGGTGTACGCGGCGTCGGAGGGAGCAAACTGCACATCGATCTGAGAAAGGGGAGCGTTCAGCTCTTCTGCAATGATCATGGCAAAGGTCGTGGTGACTCCTTGGCCCATTTCTGCTTTGGGAACAGAGATGCGAAAGCGACTGTCGGTTCCCAGCTCAACCCATATGTTGAGC
>JANQPW010000951.1 GCA_028285285.1 Silvanigrellales bacterium | reverse complement strand
GGCTTGTGCGACAAGGCCATCAGCGGCAGACTGGCAGGCCCAACGAGACACGCAGGAAAGGGAGGGCGCAGGAGTGAAGGTGCTGGGGTTTGATGTGGGGGGGACCAAAATTGAAGCAGCCGTTTTCCAGTGGGATGCTCCCGGTGGAACTGGCGATTTCACCTGCTTTCATGGTGGGAGTGAGAAGCCTGTGCGCCAACTCTCGTCTGTGAGGAGGCCGACCGAACGCTCACAGGGTTACGATCACGTCGTGGGTCAGATGGTTTCAGCGGCATCGGAAGCTCTCGGTCAGGCGCAGGTGGATGTTGCGGATCTGCAGGGGCTGGGCGTTGGCTTGCCAGGAGCGGTGGATCCTCGCAGTGGGCAGATGACCAACGGCAACACATTGGTGCTTGTTGGAAAGCCATTGGCCAGGGATCTGGCAGCCGCCTTGAAGGTTCAGAGTGAAATTCGGCTTGGAAATGATGCCAATTGCTTTGCTATAGCAGAGCATTTTTGTGGGGCTGGCCTTTCAGTGGCCCGAGAATCCCAAGTGTCCGTTGCCGAGGCAACGGGAGTGGGCATCATTCTGGGCACTGGGTGTGGAGGGGGCTTCGTGATCAATGGGAAACCTCTCTTGGGTGCTCAGGGGGGAGCCGCAGAGGTGGGGCACACGGTGCTCTACCGAGGTGGGCACCCCTGTTACTGTGGCCAGCTGGGGTGTGCAGAACAGTATCTCTCCGGTTCTGCTTTGGAAGCTCACTATTCAGCGAGGCGCTATTCGCAGGTGGCTGATGTGAAAACGGCACGAGAGATTTTTGAACGGGAAAAGTCTGGAGAGCCACTGGCTGTTGCTCTTGTGAAGCGCTACCGTTCTGACTTGGCTCTTTTTCTTGCGAACCTGACCAACACCTTAGACCCACACTATTTTGTTTTGGGCGGGGGGGTGAGTTTGCAGCCCGTCATTTACGAAGGTCTTTGCGAAGAGATCGCGGCGGCAGCTTTTTTGCCGGAACTAAAACCGGTTGTGAAGAAAAACGAACTTGGTGATTCTGCCGGGGTCGTTGGTGCTGCGCTCCTTCCATTGGTTCAATGAGTTCCGCCCAAGCCAAGCCTTCGTCGGGCGGTAAAAGCTTCCTCAAGTTCACCTTCTCAGCGATCTAAGCTCGCACCAGCGAGGAGACGAATGGGATTTAGGGTGAACACCGGCTCGGGAATTGACCCCAAGATGGTCGAACAGCTCATGGAGCTGGAGCGCCAGCCCGTGATTCGTGCGGAAAAACGCCGTGATGCTATTGTTGAAGAGCAAAAAGAGTTTTCAGAGCTAAAGAAACTTGTTTCTGATCTTTCAGGAGCTTTGAACACAATGCGCACACGAGGCGATTTTTATCGCCTGAAGGTGGACAGCTCCCATCCCGACATCATCACGGGAACCGCAGACTTCAACATTGTGCCGGGAAGTTACGAAGTTGAGATGTTGAGCACAGCTCGCACCCATAAACTTCTTGCTGAAGCCTTCCCAGACAAAGACGAAACTCCGGTTGGATTTGGTTACATGGTCATTGAGCTCGATGATGGAAGTTACTTCGATGTGGACATCGATCCCGATAAGTCAACTCTTTCTGAAGTTGCTGCGAAGATCAACGACTCCAATGCCGGAGTGCGAGCGATTGTGATGAACACGAAGGAGTACTTGGAAGACAGAGAGTTGGAGTCTTTTAGGCTTCTTGTGATTTCTGAAAAAAGCGGGAAAGAAGCCAAAGTTTTCATTGATCCTGACACGACGTACCTCGAGTTTAAAGAACAGGTCACGGGTCGGAATCTTGAAATGCTCTTTGAAGATGTGATGGTGTATGACGAAGACAACGTGATCGATGAGCTTCTTCCAGGCCTCACTCTCAATGCAAAGCGATCGGAGCCTGGCACGAAAATTCAGCTAGACATCAACTACGACGTTGATGCCACAATGGAAAACATCAAGGCTTTTGTAGACAAATACAACGCTGTGAGCGACTTCATCGACACACAATTTCAGGTGGATCCAGCAACAGGTCGGGCTGGAAAGCTCGCACGGGGCAACACGTTGAGATCTGTCCGACGCGCACTTCAGGCTGCAGTTCAGTACCAGGGAACAGGACGCTATAAAAATCTTGCCACAGTGGGCATAACTACCGACCCTAAAACTGGCGCTCTTCAGGTAGACGAAACTAAAGTCAAGAAGGCTTTGACCGAAAACTACACTGAAGTTGCACGTTTGTTCATTCAAACAGAGCTGGGGCTCGGTTTGGGTACAAAGCTGTCTGACACCGTGCGGGGTCTGCAAGACCGCGGTGGAGGGGCAATTGCCTCGAAAGATAGAGAGTACTCCCGAGTCATTGACCGTCTGGAAGACGACATCATTCGTAAGGAGCGTCTGGCTGGCCAGAGAGCGGATGGAGTCAAAAGAAGGTTTACAGCTTTGGAACAACTGGTCAGTGGTTTGAACGCCCAGGGAGACTACGTTCAGGCGCGGCTTGGTGGAGCTTCTCCGCTACCCGGAGGAGGGTAGTGGGTGGTAATAATCTTGGCTAGGGTCCGGCATGAGAAAAAATCCCTTCAAGGCATATCAGAAAACTCAAGTGACAACGGCGCGCAAGGAGAAGATTCTCCTCATGCTCTATGAGGGATGCATTCGCTATATGAAGCTTGCGCGTCAAAAGATGGCCGAGAACAAGGTCGCCGAAAAAGGGAAGTTCATTTCAAAATCCATCGATATCATTTCTGAGCTGATGAACACACTCGATCACAAGTCAGGTGGGCAGCTGTCCACCGATCTGGAGAGCCTCTACATGTTCATGATCGATCGACTGATCGAGGCAAACGTGCACAACAAAGCAGAAGATCTGGATATCGTGATTGACCTCATGTCGAATCTCTATGTGGCCTGGGAAGATGTGATTTCAAACCCTCGAGACGATGGAGTTCCAAGCCCAGAACTCCAGCCAGAGCTCTACGCGCAGTGGAAGGCTTCGCAGGGAAGCGATCCCTCACAAAAGTAGACCTCATTCGAATCGGTTCAGCCTAGAACATCTGATCGTGCTTTTGTGCAACTTGAGGTCTGCTCTCGAGTGTGCTTCGTGGCGGAGAAGGGTGTTGGGGAAGCTTTCGAAAGTGGACCACACGCTGATGGGGTTGCACGAGTCCGAACTCTTCTTGAAGAAACTGTGAACGCGCTGCAGGCGAAGATTTGAGTTCTTCTATGCGCTCTTCAATCAGCTGATTTTCAATGGAAAGCAGCATGTTTTCATGGGCAAGGGTGTCTGCATTTTCTCGAAGCTGAATGTAGTTTGAAATGCCAAAACGCCCAATGGCCATGGAGATCAACAGCGTCCAAAGAGCAAGAACGATGGTCCACCTGACAACGTGACCAAAGACACGAGATTGCAAGATGTCTGAGGCTCGGCTCTGCAGGGGCATACTTTCTCCATTGGAATGATCTCAGAATAGGTCATTTCTTCCCGTGCTGGCGTCAGAGTTGGCAGCAGTGTGGTAGGAAAAGTTTCGCGGTTGCTCTCACTCGGTGGGAGAGGGTGATAGATACTGCTCGAGCGTGGCAAACAGCGCGTTTCGATCAATCGGCTTTGCAATGTGCTCCACAAACCCGGCGTGGAGTGACTCAAAGCGATCTTGGCGGCTCACATTAGCTGAGCAAGAAATGCAGATCACGGAGAGTTCCTCCTTGAGGATCTGCTCCATCATCTGAAGACCATTCATTTCAGGCATTTGAATATCAATAATGGCCAGGTCGATGTCTTCGCTTCGAAGAATCTTCAAACCTTCCTGTGCATTTTTTGTGGATTGGACGAGAGCTGAGGTTTCCATGACCATATGACAGAGCAGTAGTCGGATGTCGGGAGCGTCGTCTACCACAAGCACCTTGCGGCCGCGGAAGTTTGGAGGGCGGCAAAAAACTGGAGCTGGTTGTAGAGGTTGAGAGGGAAGGTCAGAGGCCGTTTGTGACGTTGTGGGCTGGCAGGGCAAAGTGAGGCGAAACAAGCTTCCACTGGCCGAACTGGAGACCAATTCAAGGCTTCCCTTCATGAGGTTTGCCAACTTGCGCGAGAGTGGCAGTCCGATTCCCGTACCCCCATGGTGTCGGGTGATGGAGTTGTCGCCTTGTTCGAAGGGAAGGAAAATCCGGTCGTGGAACTCCTGAGGAATTCCAACGCCTGTGTCGCTCACTTCGAAGATAAGTATGGGTTGGGAAGCGGGCTCATCGGAACCCTCCTCCCATTGCTGTGTTCCAAGTAACACACGAAGGCGCACCTGCCCTTGTGGTGTGAATTTGTAGGCGTTGGCAATGAGGTTGATGAGAATCTGATCCAGACGAACGGGGTCAATTTCCACCGATTCAGGAACATCCGGAGCGATGTGGTGGGAAAGTGTGATGCCGGCAGATGGTCCAGAGTGCCGCACAGACTCACAAAGAGCTTCAATGTGAGGCCTGAGGTTGACCGACTCGTCGACCACAATCACCATACCCTGTTCAATCTTTTTGAGGGTCAGAATTTCATCTACTATGTGCTCAACATGAGTGCAATTCTTCAGGATGAGGTGGGCCCATTCGCGGCTTTGTGGACCACAGTCTTTGTCTTGCACAATCAACTCAGAAAACCCTCGGATAGCACACATGGGAGTGCGGAACTCATGGCTCATGTTCATGAGAAAATTGTCTTTGGCGCTGTTTGCTCTCTCAAGTTCGCTGTTGCGCTTTCGGAGTTCCTTTTCCAAGTCGCTGCGCCGATCAAATTCGAGCTTCCTTCGGCGGCGCTCCAAGTTCATCGACTCCACAAGAATGTCGAGTTCGTTTGGAACCCGACCCTTTCGAGGGGGGTCTTTGTCGAGCACAAGCGGTCGATCGAGCTGGCTCACGTCGTTGTTGGAGTCGGGTGCGTGTTGCAGCTGGCGCACCAGGCTGTTGAGATGGCGTGAGATCAGGCTGCGAAAGACGAGGAAAGCAAATGTGGCAACGAGAAATGTTTTCAGAGCTTGGG
>JANQPW010000949.1 GCA_028285285.1 Silvanigrellales bacterium | reverse complement strand
TCTCAACCCCAATCTCCGGAAAGCGAGTGCTCGGGATGCGCTTCAAAAAAGCGCAACGAAAACCCTCTACCATTCACTTGTTGAAAACCATGCTGAGAGCCAAAACGGCGCTGGGCTCCTCAATGCCTACCTCTTCCTCCACCTCGCAAAAGGGGACAACGAAAAGGTCGTCGATCTCTTCAATGCGCATATCCAACGTGCCAAGAACTCCTTGGGCAGCGACTGCAATCAGTTCGAAAATGCCTTTGATGAATACCGCAGTGCGCTCTTTCTCAATTTCAACCGGGCTGCCTCCAGCAGCCTTGCCGAGATCTATAGGAGCCTCCGCTGGAAGGAAGTTGCCGAGTTCTTCTCAACACTCAATTTACCGGAAGATGAAGCGCTTGATCGACTGGCTGTCGAAGGAGGCGAACGCAAAAAGCAACTGACATTTGGCTCACGGCTCCCTCCCGAATCTTTGGGTTACAAAAGGTATGTTGAGCTGCTCGAAGCTTCCATTCTGGACACCGTGTGGGCACGCATTGAGTTGGGCGGTCCCTCTCTACAAAAGCTCTTAACAAGTTTCAAAGAAGGCAGTGAGTTGACCGTGCTCAACGCCCTTCGAAAAATGCTCTTCCCACCACAGCGAACCGGCGGCTCGCTCTACGGCGCAAGACTCGATGCCGCAACAAGCGTTCTCACTCTTCTTCAAGAGCTTCAAGACCGCCCGGAGATTCACATTGAGCCAGAGCACCTCAGCGAGCTTGAGGACATCTGCCAGACTTACCGGACCCGCTACGCGGCGTACTGGCAGGAACAAATTGGAGTGGACTGCCCCTTCTAGAAGTTTCCTGGGGAAACTCTCCCACGCCTAAATTTTGGCAGGCATCCTGCCAAATTTATGATATATTTGGCTTCAGGATAGCCTATCTCTTAGGGAGCGCGTGCCATGTATATGGCCAGAAAAATTGACATTATGGAGAGAATGACCACAAAATCGTTGTTCTTGTTGGGACCTCGCCAGACCGGCAAAACATCAATTCTCAGGAATCAGCTCACTCAAGAGACGCCGTTCTATGACCTCTTAGATGCGCCGCTCTTTCTTCGTATTTCTAATAACTTAGGGCTAATGCGCGAACAACTGGAGTCGCGCAGTGAACTTCCAAAGCTGGTGGTCATTGACGAGATTCAGAAGCTACCAGAGCTTCTTGATGAGGTGCATCTCCTCATCAAGAAGCACGGTATTCGATTCATTCTTACGGGTTCCAGTGCCCGAAAACTCAAGAAGAAAGGCGTTAACCTCCTGGGCGGCCGCGCAAGGCAACTCCAAATCCACCCTTTGGTTTTTCAAGAAGTCGGAAGAGAAGAGTTTGACCTGTTGAGAGCCATCAATCGAGGTCTCATTCCCTCAATCCACTTCTCAGACGATCCCCGACTTGATCTTGAGACCTATGTCGGGACCTATCTTGACATAGAGATAGCAAACGAAGCCGCTGTCAGAGACCTCCCCTCCTTTTCAAGATTTCTAGCAGTTGCAGCCCTCAACAATGGCCAGATCATCAACTACAGTTCCATTGGCAACGATGCTATGGTCACAAGAAAGGTGACTCGAGAGTACTTTCAAATTCTCTACGACACCCAACTCGCTTGGGAAGTTCCCGCTTGGAAGAGGAGCCAAAAAAGAAAGCCGCTCGAAACGCCAAAGTTCTACTTTTTTGACACAGGAGTCGTGAGAGCAATACTCGACCTAAACCCGATAAAGCTCAAATCTAAAGACTTTGGTAACTTCTTTGAAGCGTACATTGCGCATGAGATCCGCACTTACCTCGACTATCACAGAGTTGATCTCAAGCTTTGCTACTGGCGCACAACATCGAGTCACGAGGTCGATTTCATCGTTGGCGACCAGTTGGCGGTTGAGGTGAAAGGCAAAGACAGCATAAGCAAACGCGATTTGAGGGGTCTGCTTGCCTGCAGAGCAGAGAACTTGCTCACAGCGCATATTGTTGTGTGTTTGGAAACGGAAACCAGAACGGTTGAAGGGAACATCCAAATATTACCGTATCAAGCATTTTTGGATAGACTCTGGAATCATGAACTTCTCGCACCTCAAGAATCAATTTGAGAACTTCTCCGTCAATCCCTACGAAATTCACACACACCCTCAGAGCTGGAACCTTGAACTTTGCAGTATGTATCTTTACGGCATCGGCTCGCAGGTTCTGCAATACTACAAGATTCACCTTGCCACTTCAGTGGGTAAACAAAACCAATGATGTACTCGTCCCATTCGCTCAACTCCAAGTTCCTCCCCTGTGCAGTTCCGTCTAAAGTCCAAGAAGCGGGCCAGTCATAGTTCATAATGGAGTCGGGGTCATACTCGCTCGCGGCCGCATCGGTGTGTTTGTTGAACACGTTCCGGTCGACCTTTTCTCGATCGAAACCATAAAGCTCCCACATGTCTCGGTAGACCACTTCCTTGTTCCAAGGAATATCGGCACGGGGAGATTGGTGCTCGTGTTGCAAACCGATGGCATGGCCAAGCTCATGCAGAATGACATCAGAGTCCATCACAGCCAGGCTCATAGAGGGCCCACCCGTTCCCTCAAACCAGCTGCGTCCGTCGCTGCTGAAAGAATAGTTCGCGGATTGGTTCCCGATCATGCTGTGATTGAAGGGGTCTGCATTGTCACGACCCGGAACTCTAACCCGAATGTCTCCCCGATTGTGATTCACTTTTAAGAAGCGAATGTTGGCGTACTTCTGCCACCGTTTTGCCAGTTGCATGATGCGATTGTGGTCAGCTGTGGAACCATTGAGGAAGGAAATCTCGATGATCTGTTCCTCCTGCCAGAAGTTGCGCTTGTAGGCGACCATCCGCGTTCCGAGTTGATCTCCCGGCAGCTTTTTCTGGGCCTGGGGATCAATTCCCGAGGCATGCACCTTGATGGGCGTGGGTGGGTTTCGCAAAACGTTTTTCGCCTCATACACAAGAACCCCAGCTACAGCACTGCCAAAAAGCGGCTCTCCATTTCGCCGCTTGATGTGAAGGTTCACCACACCATCCGCGATGGAAAGCTTCCTCTGGAAGTCACGATTGGAAAAGTCCACCTCTCCAGTGCAGTAACCATAGTGGCCCTTGAGGAAGCCCCGATAGTTCAGTTCATTCTCCAGAATATCAAGCTGGGAGTCATCAACGAGCTCCTTGAGATCCAGCTGAAATCTCCGGTTTGCAAAACCCAGTTTGGAGCCGTTGAACTCTGAAGAAATCTTGAAATGAACAGGACAGTCTAGATCTGCTGACGGCACAAAAACAGATTCGGTGAAGTCTGGCTGCCAGGTCGACGCTTGGGCTGCGGAGCCAGACCAAGCTCCTGATGCTGCCAACACACCGGAAAAACCAGCTAAAATGAGACTCTGTACGAAACCCGACATGTTGATTCTCCTCTGTGAGTTTTGAGTTCACTGAACCAGACGCAGCACAGAGAAAAAGTCTTGGGGTTGAACGCAAAAAATTCTTCACTTCCCTTTTTTGGTGCGGGTGTCACGATCCTGATATCCTAGGAGAATGCTGCCGCAAGACCAGGAGGCACTCATGCGTTTCGGCTCACTCTTTGCAAAACAGATCGCCCGATCACTCCTGCTCATGAGCACAGTGGCCTGCGTTTTTCACAAACCAAAAAGCGGTGTTTTAAACACCTCAGAGCCAGGCGCTCCCCAATCCGCTTCGCGGAACTACACACTGCTTGCAGAGCTGCTCGAAAAGAGTGAAGCCGAATCCATCTTCGACTTTATGAAGGAAGTGAGCGACCTCGCCGAAAACCCCTCCTTTGCAGAAATACAGAAGCAGCTGTCCGGGGTAACGACGATGAGCAATGGGTTCCCCATCTACGCCCGAGAGTATGAAGATGCCATGGCACCTCACCGAGAAAGTTTTTCCCTCGAGCTTGTGTCTGACTCACTCTTTCGAAACTTCTTTCCCGTGTACCTGAGCCGTGGACGTGGGTACGACGGAACACTGCCAAAACCGCTTCAAGTTCAGCGCTACATCTCATTTGACAACGAGGCCACCCTTGCACTCGCCTTTGACAACATTCCAGAAGCCGACGGCAGCTTCACAGAGCTGGAAGTGATCTATTTTGTGCCAGGGAGCCTTCCTTCAACAACAGGCCAAACCCAGCAAACTGCGGAACCTACAGCGGCCCGTTATGAGTATGCCCTCTGGCACTTTGCAAAGGGAAAAAAGCCAACGCAAGTGCTTCGCAATCCGGAGATGTGTGGCGTGTGCCATGGGCGGGTTTTTCCAACTCCGCTCATTGAGGCCTACCCCGCCTGGCCCGGAATGATCCCCTCTCACTCCGCAAAATCCGGAAACACCTATCCTGGTGCCGTCGACACACACCTGGAAGTGAGTTCTCACATTGAAGGCGTGCTTTTGAATTCGGTGTTGGACACTCCAGCTGAAATCAGGGAGGCAACCTCATATTCCGAAGCGCAACTGGAGAAACTGGGAGCCCCCACGAGCCTGAGCAAAAAAATCTTGCCCCTCTTCAAGCCACTGCCCAGCCCGAACATGGCCCATATGGACAAACGATTGGGCAACTTCACCCGTGCCGTGATGGCCCGCACAGCGGAGATCTTAGCCGACACCATCATCATCTCTGCAGGCAGCAAGACGTCTCAAAAGAAAATCGGAAGAACCAATGAAGAGACAGCCGAACTTCTTCAGCTCTTCTTTGCCTACCTCTGGAATCGCAAGTCTCCCAAACCCCATTTCACACACTTTCCACTCTTTCTGAGGGAAGAGGAGTACCTCCGCTATCAATTGAACTTCCAGTACTGGGCAAAAAAGATCCTCAAAGGTCAAGCTCAATACTGTGAGGAGCTCAAAGAACGATACGAAGCCATTTCTAAAAAGGTCTTTGCTCGGGGAGGGTTTGAATCTCCCACTTGCACAACACGGAGCGAAAGGGGTTTCTTGGCTGAAGTTTTTGCCTTTGCAGAGTTCATGAAGGTGCCCCGCCGGTTTCTGAAAGAGTCCAGCTTTCAACTGCAAGGAGACACGGTGAGCGAAGCAAAAGTGAAAAAACCAACATACGCTTTCCGAGACGGCACCGCGGGAGTTCACATGTTCTTGCCCACACTCGGTTGGAAGTTGGGGCATAAGATCATCGAGAGAGACCAGCTGTTTTATGAAGACCTCAAAAAGGAGCAGGAACTGCCCGAAGAGTTGGCCTCCACCTTTACCCAAAAGGTCTCAGCCGCAGTGAGTGCTGCCCTCCAACCCCACAAGCCCAAGGGTTTCGCTTTCTGCACCGCATTCCTCCTGAACCCTCATGAGGTTCTTTTGGCTCCTCACAAAGAAACGTTGACCGAGGAATGTCGGAAAGTAAATGCCCTCAAAGAAGCCAAGAGTGCCGGAGACTTTGCCGCTGCAGCAAAAAACCCTGGAAAGAAACTCGCCCTTTTCTTGAAAAACCTCCAAGAGCTCGAAAATGCGGAGTAGGCGTTGATGTCCCCATTTTTTTTAGACAACAGAAAAAGACAAACCTTGAAGACTTTTTGTTCAACACTCATTTTGGTTGGCTGCGTGGCTCGTCAGCCCGATGTCTCCAAACCCTATTTGTCACCAGCCGCCGACCCATATGTTTCAAGCGCAAGGCCTCCACTGCCGGTGCGGCGAGCTCTCGAGCCCCTCATTGAAAGTTTTGAACACAAGCCAACAGGTCGCTATGAAAATATGGTGCGATTGCTTCATGGCCAAGACAGCGATAACCTCTACAAAGCCTTGGGGCGGGGAATGGGTCGCGCCACACACAAAGACAATCCCAACGAAAAGCTAAACGACGAAGACTACAAAAAGGCTTCTACTGCCAAAAGAGCCGTCGTGAGTTTTTTTACTGCTGCGCCCCTGTTCGACCTTGTCGACCTGATGAAAGAAAAATCTAACGCTGAAATTCTAGACCTGGTGACGGAGTTTGGGACGGCAACAACAAAAGAAGGGCCATTTCCTTCGGCCCGGTTCACATCAGATTCCCTCCCAGGAGAAACCAAAATAGACTCTGCTGAAAATCACATCCGTTCGGGTGAGTTTGACGATGCTGTTTACAAAAGTCTGGTGGACACAAATCGCGCCGTTTTTGCCATTGTTGAACGGAGCTTCGTTGAAGACCTCGGCCTGGTCAAAGAGCCGGGTTCACCTGAAACAGAAGAAACAAGTTTTCTCAAAGCATTGAAAAGTGATCTCACTTTTCAGAACCACCTGAAGGCCTCCTTGATGGAGGGGGCACTGAGCGTGAGCCAGAGCCTTTCCATCCTGTTTCGATTCACAGGGGAAACTCAGTCAAAGAAGAGTTTTCGTGAGCTCCTTGACCAGGTGGTCTCAAGCAGAGTTGTTTTGTCAATGGCGCATACCCCATTTGGGGTGTTGGCACCCACCGCCAACGAGCAACACGTGAAATCGCCACAGAAATCGCGAGCCCAGTTCAAAGACAACGGGCGGGTGATTCCGCCTTTGGTTTTCCAAGAGAACGTCAAAATTGAACTTGACAGGCGAAAGGGCCGCGGTCGAGCTTGGTTTCACACACTCATGGGTTGCCCGGTCTCTGTTCGCTCTCCCATGCTCACTCCAAAGGGTCTGTTTCTTTCGAAGGAACCCCCTTTGCATGAGTTCATCGTGCAGTACATGCGGTTTTACACTGTGATTCTTGAGCGCTCAGGATTTGATCTCGACCAAATTCACACTTAGCGCCTTTCCCAGGCACCATCTGTGCAGTAGTAGTTGGACGTCTTAGAAAAGGGTTTGCTGTGAGGTGTCCAACGGCCTTCAGCGTAACAAGACCTCTTGCCCTTGCATTTTGCCTTTCCAATACAAGAAAACTCGATTTCTTTGACTTTCAGCTGACTGGCTTCCCGCCGGCTTAAGTCGCAGACGTAGCTCCCGGCAGCTCGAGAGCTCCAGTTGCCAATGTACTCCACACGGTAGTGAACCTCTCCGCTCTTGCTCACGGGCCCCAGATACCTCACCTGATCTCCTGCAAACACCTGGTCTGCCTTGGAATCCAGGTGACATTTATTCCGGTCAGCAAACAACTCAATTCCCGAATATGCAGTGCTTGTCCGAAGAGGTGAAGTTTGGTGGTGAAGGGAATCAGAACCCGTAGAGCCTTCTTCGCCGTCGGACGAGCAGCCCAACATCATTAAACAAAGCAGAAAGAGACCAATTGCACTTCTCATCGTCACACTCCTGTTGAGCTGAGGTAAGTTGGAACGGTGAACCCTTTGTGCAAGAACCATTCCAAGGTTCCGAAAAATCCTGGTTTCCCGAACGACAGGGTCTTTTTCAGCTATATTGAATGTTTATAACTTCAATGAAGGAGAGACCATCAGGCCAAGCTGTAAAAAGGATGCTAGGCTAATCATTGATACCACCTCTATTGAAGGAACACAGGAAAGGATGTGCTCGGATGATGAAGACATTGGGAGTTTTTCTTGGAGTTGGAGGGCTTATTCTGAGCCAAGCCTTCTGTCAGAAGAAACCACCACAAAATACGGACTCCTCATCCAAAACCATCACCAGGGTATTTCAGTCGAGCGACCACAATACGGTTTGGCTCTACCAACTCAGGGCCACAAGTGCATCGATTGCGGGCATGCTCTTTTCTTGCTGGTATCAATCCAAAAAACAGACAGACGAGTCGGTGGGGCTCTGGGAGGTGTTGGAATCTTCTCAAACCCTTCACCAATTTCCCATCAACTCCCGCATCAGCACAGGGTATCTTGTCGACGAATATCTGCGTCAAAAGGGAGAGTATAAAAACAAACTCTTCGCTTCTATTCTGAGCACTCTCTTTGTCACATCGCTTCTTCCTCTGGGACTCACTTCAGGAGGTTCCATCGTTGTCTTCTTTTCGCAAATGGGCGCCTTGATTGGGGCACTTGCTACAATCAACAAGGAAACAAGCGACAACTTGCCTGAGTTTCGGCGAATTGAAGACGACCTCAAGCGTCTGCACGAAAAAGAGCTCTACGAAATCATGTCGCTGCCCTTGGCCACGCGGCTTGAAAGCATCAACAAGAGCATCACGGCATCCTTAGCCGCAACGGCAGAGCAGTTCCAAAAGTCTCCAAAAGTGCTGCCAACCCCAATCCAAGAATATGTGGATGCCACTCTTCGTGTTCTCCGGTCATCCAATGCAAAAGAGCTCGCTTCGTCTGAGGCCGCTCACCTCCAGCATCCGCTGCTTTTTGATCGGCCCGAACTGCTCGTCGACTACGAAGAAGGTCAGGGTGAAGTTTGGAAAATTCGACCCAACCCGGGCTGCCCTAGCCCCCAAGAGGTGGTTCAAATCGAAAAAAGGAGACTGGCCACAGACATCTGATCGCACCAAATATTTCACCTGCAACTTTTGGTGACTGCGGAATCACGTCGAGCCGCATTCAACCTCTCAACAATGATGGCAAACAGTCTTTTGAATTCTTCACTTCCCTCCCCAATGCCCGCTTCATCTAGCAATTCACGTTGCGCAACAGAAAGATTCAACCCAACGTCTTGAATGACCTCTGTGGCATAAGAAAGGGCCTCCACATTCATGGTTGCACTGGCATAATTGAATTCAAAACCTTCTTTTTTTCCGAAAAGACTGAGAGCACCGGGACTGAGCTCAGGCGCTCCGCTTGCAATGTAGGCATACTCATGAGTGAGAAAAAAGAGGAGAGCATGGAGCTTTTCTCTCGTGTTGCGCTCAACATCCTCAGCCTCCACATGTGCCAGCCTCTGAAAAAGCAGCGTGCTTTTCTGGATCTCGCAAGAAATGACTGGAACAGACACAAAACTCCCACTTGAATCCAAAAGGAAGCTTTGGAGATCTGATGCTACAGATGTAAACATGTGATCAACATCGTGGGAAAGGTATGTTGATGGGTACTTCACCATACCATCCACGGTGTCTCCTCGTTCCACTCCCAGAAAATCTGTTGTGACTCCAAGTAAATACACAGGAGTTCCTCTCAGCTCCAAAAAGTGTTCAAAAGGGTCGGAGGTGAAGCTTGGCAAGCCCACAATGCGGTGATCCTGATCTTGTACAAAGTTGGGTTGACCTTCGTTGGTGTAAATATTTTCACTTCTTGATTGGGAAACCAAGGGAATAAACAGATCGAAATAGATTCTGTCTTTATCGGCTTCCAGACGCCAGGTTTTGGAAAGAGAAAGCAGGTTCAGGGCGCTTCCAAGTTCTAGGTAGAAAAGGGATATGTCATCCATTGCGAATTCTGAACGATTCAGGAAAGACTCGAATGTTTTCTGCTCACTTTCTGATTCCCATTGCTGGATAGCACTGAGCCAATTGTGGGTTCGAGAGTCTAGATTTTCGAAGAACAGTTCGATCTGGGAACTGATATTTGCTCTATGTTGGGAAGAGAATTCAGATACATCTTGCGAAAACATCTTCCAAAGACCCTGCGCAGCTTGCGTTTCAAATAGGCTGGCAGGGTCATTCATTGACAGTTGTTTGAGCTGAGAAATGTTTTGATGGATTGCTTTCCAAGACTCCACTCTTTGGTTCAGTTGCTGAATCGCCTTTGGAACTGCCCTGCGAACGAAGGCGTAGGTGTCACACCACGCACTCAAGTACATGTCCACCACGCGTTCGTCGCCCAACTGAAGCGCAGAGTAAGTTTCTGCTGGGTTTTTCAAGAGTTCTTTCTTAAAGGAATCAATCGGGTGAGCACATTTGAGTTTTGAATCTGGAACCTGAACCTGCAAGTTCAGCTTCCCCGTCTGGTTTGATTGAATTCTCGTCGCACATGAAGAGAGCAGAGATCCCCAGAAAACGAGACAAAAGACAGAATGAATCAATCCACTCATACGGAACACATTCCCTCACAATCAGCATTGTATTGTGATCTCAGCACTCATTGCGCTCTGAAGAGGGGCCGATCGAAGACGCGATCCCCCCTTCAGCTTGCCGCGGAAACATTGGCAGGCTCCCCTGCCGGAGCTGCCTGAATGCCGTCGTACTTCTCAACCCGGGCTTGACCGCCATCAACAGTGATCAGTTTTTCTTCTCCTTCCACCACTGTGGAGATGTTCACCGGCCGGCCCCACACCTTTTGCAGATTGGTGGCTGTTTCCTGAGCCCAATCGAGTTTGAGATCCTTGCCTTGATAGTTGTGCCTCAAGAGAAGCTCACCGCGGTTCCTGAAGTTGCCATCCCACACATCAATGATGGGCTGCCCAAAGTTGGTGAGCGCATCGAGAAGTTGGGCTTTGATTTGCGGAAACACACGATCTT
>JANQPW010000916.1 GCA_028285285.1 Silvanigrellales bacterium | reverse complement strand
CGCTTTCAAAAGTGGCTGCCGTTTCATCAGCGTCTTCCTTGAGGGCTTTTGGAACTCGAACAATGAGGTCATGGCAATTCCTTTGGTTCGAGGCCTTGCGCAAAAAGAGCTCCATGAGCCGAAGTCGACTGCCGGAGTCCCAAGTGCCTGTCATTTCTGAGTGGGTCATGAGAGTGTGGGGAGCATTCCCCAGATCAAGGCCCACCTGGCCATCGTAGAGGGAGCACACGGTTCCTAAGTCATCGGCTTTTAAGACCAAAAAGGTACGGCCATTGAAAAGTTGGAATGGGGGCAGCTGAGCACGCAGTTGCTCTGGAGTGACAACGTTTTCCTGCTCAGACTGTTTCTTCTTTTTCTTGTTTCTCTTTTTTCCTTTCTTTTTTTCAATCTCCTGTATTTGCTGGTTCACGACCTTCACCTGAGAGGGCACCTCTCTCCAACTGGAGCCCAGCATTTCTGCGGAGGAGCTTTCGTTCACGGTGGTTGTGAGCTTCAGTGCTCTGCTCTTGATTATGGCTTTGAGCACGGTTCCCAAAGATCGACCCTTCGCCACAACGCGAAGCTTCGTCGCCTGCTTGCGCTCGCTTTCAAAGAGAAAGGTGTCTCGGAGTTCTGCAAGGCCCAACTCCACCACGCGTCGCAGTGAGTTGATCCACAGCATGTGTTTTTCGTCGTCAAAAAGAGCCGGCCATTCTGGTGCGTGAGCCATGCTGCGCGGAATTTCAAGCTGATGATGCATCAAGCGGTTTCGAATGGCCGTTTCAAAGACTTGCTGCCGCTTGGCATTGTCGGAGGTGTCTCGAAAGGTTCGGAGCACTCTTTCTGCGCCTTTGCACAGATCGCGCACAACAACTGTTTTTCGATGGAGCAAGTAGGGTACATGGGGGAGTTTCTTTACAGCACGTTCTTGAAAATTTCGACTTTTTTCATGGCAGTTCAGCACGGTTCGCTCCAGCCGCGCGAGATCTTTTTTCATTTCAGAGGCTGGCGTGAGCGCATCGAGGGAAATGGGGCGCTTCGTTATTTTTTGAACAGCTTCTGTGAGTTCGTTTCGCTCGGAGCGAATGAAGGAAGTTGGAAGCCGGCCCATGAGTGTCATCTGCACCGAGTCGGCAAACCCGTCTTCGGAAAATAGGGTCTCGGAGGCGTGTTCAAGTTGGTTCAGAAATGGGTTGAAGAAGAGCCAGTCTTGCGCCTGATTTTCCCCAGACTTGGGCTTGAAAAAGATGAGGGAAACTCGAGAAGCTCTGGGGCCTTCTGCGGGCTTGACTCCGGGGTTTTCAGTGAGGGGTATCATGCGGGTGGGCTGACCGCGCACAACGATGATCTCATGGCCGGTCACCAGCCACTCGTAGTGGTTCTCCGAAACGATCTGATCTTCAATATAAAAACGGTGTTGCCCACGAATGCGGGTGACGCCCTCTTCCGAGGTGTTGAGGTCAAAATTGAGCTGATGATAGGCAGGAGTCACTCCAACCCTATCAAGCACGTAGATATGCGTTTTTTCAGGCCCTGGGAGGTGACCAATGCTTTGCCCGGCCAGCGCAAAGCCAATTGGTTGGCCGAGTGACTCAAGGCGATACCCGGTGACCACAGAGCTGGAGATGTCTGCCGCCTCCAGCCAGCGTGCGGGAAGACTGTCTTCGAAGTCAACGACGTCGGCGTGCGAGAAGTCGGCTCCCTGAATCAGGAAGGCACTCCACATACCAAAGAAAAACAGGAGAATCTTGTTTGATTGCATCCGCAGAACCCTCGATGCTAGATATTGATTCTATCATGCGCAGATTGTGATGGCGTCGCAATCAAAAACTGCTGGAAATGAGGAGATGAGCCGAAGTGGAGAACCTGTCCGTCGCCGATGGCCCTGGAATTGTTAAAGATGTGATTGCACTTCAGAACACGGTCGTTTTTGTGGTGGGTGATCTCATCCTTGACATCTACACTCATGGCACTGTGGATCGGATCTCTCCTGAAGCTCCCGTTCCCGTGTTGCGAACCCAGAGCAGGAGGCAGGTGCTCGGCGGAGCCGGAAACGTGGCCGCCAACATTGCCGCATTGGGAGGGAGGGTTTGCCTTAGTGGGCGTTTGGGACACGACGAAGCCGGAGATGGCTTTGTGGCTCTTGCAGAAAGCCATGGCATATCAACAGCGGCTGTGGTGCGCAGTGAAGCTGTGCGCACCACGCAGAAAAACAGGATTCAGGCCGGCGCGCAACAGATGATGCGCCTTGACGAGGAGGAAATGTGCCCTCTCACTGAGGCGGAAGAGCAGTGGGTTTTGATGCACTTTGAGAGGTTTTGCTCCGATGCGACCTCTCAACGCAGCTCTTCGGGTGGGGCTTCACTCGTGATTTCCGACTACGACAAAGGGGTGCTTTCAGAAACTCTTATTGGTCATTTGATTGATGCCGCTCGAGAAAGGCAAATTCCGGTGATCACCGATCCCAAAAAAGCCGATCTGTCGGTGTACCGAGGAAGCACGGTGGTCAAACCGAACCGCAAAGAGGCCATGGCTTTGCCTGCGCTTTCGGCGGTGGCCGGACGTGGGGGAAGCAGTGGCGGTTTGCGTCATGATGATGCCATCCGCTTGTTGGTTGAAGCCAGTGAGGCAGAGAACATTGTGCTGAGTTTGTCTGCAGAGGGAGTGGTCTGCGGCGGGTTGGCAACAAATCACAAGGTGCGCCACTTTCCCTCTGCTGTGCTCAATGTGTCAGATGTTTCCGGTGCTGGAGACACGGTTGTCTCGGTGTTGGCCATGGGGCTTGCAGCTCGGTTGAGCCTAGAGCGGTCAACGGAGCTGGGCAATGTAGCCGCCGGGCTCGTGTGTGCCAAGCAGGGAACTGCAACCATAACTGCCTCGGAGTTGATTCAGGGTTACCATCTTTCAGATGGGGAGCATGTTACTGAAAAAATAGTCTCGTTGGAGGCTGCCGCTGAGCTGAGCCGGCGCCTGCAACGAGATGGCCGTAAAGTTGTCTTCACAAATGGTTGTTTCGATATCCTCCATCCTGGACACGTGCACTCACTCGCCGTCGCGCGAAAACAGGGTCACTTTCTGATTGTGGGTCTCAACTCAGACCGGAGTGTTCGGCAGCTCAAAGGGGAAACTCGGCCGGTTCAAGATCAGGCCAGCCGTGCCCTTGTGTTGGCAGGCTTGGGTTCTGTTGACTTTGTTGTGGTCTTTGATGAGGCCGATCCTGCGGCGTTGATCCAAAAAATCCGACCGAATGTGCTGGTAAAGGGAGGAGATTACAAGGAAGACGACATTGTCGGGGCAAAAGAAGTCAAAGCCTGGGGTGGGCGAGTTCTCACTGTGCCCCTTGTTCCAGACCAAAGCACAACAAGCATCTTGGAGCGCTCGAGGGAGAAACAAAAGTGAAGGTTCTTCTCGTGGTGGATCCTGCGCTGAACACGCCAGAGGCCTCCGTTTACAACACCTTCCAGGCCTTGGTTGAAGAAACAGCCTGCTGGGAACATTGTGAACCACTGAGAGTCCGTTTTTGGCTGCCGGCTCTTGGAGAACACAGATCATGGGCCGAGTTTTTGGAGCAGTCTGACTTTGAGGAGTCTGATATTGGCGCTTGCGTCTCATTGGGCAGCTATGCGCACCTCGACCAAGAGCAGAGTCATGGGTTTTCTTGGTTTGCTCAGTTTGATCAACTGCTTTTTTCGGTGTTGGCTCCCAGAAAAGTTCCCTTTTTGGGAATTTGTTTTGCCCATCAGTTTCTTGCAGCCCGTTGGGGCTGGAAGCTCGGTTTCGTGCCTGATCCTCAGTATGCAGGTATGGGCAAATATGATTGTGAGCCGCGTCGGGTGCAGGTCACGGCAGCACAGCTTCACATTTTGTTGGCAGAGGTGTCTTGTGACCAGTGGAACCGGAACTCTCCCGAGGCGACCCAGGTGAGAAGGGCCTGGGCTGCACTCCGCAACGGAGAGATCTCTGCGGCAGGGTTGCGACAACCACTGCTCCCGAAAGAGCGTGACTTTGCCGCCGTGCTCGGCCGAACACCGTCTTCCTTCTGGGCATATGCTCGGCATGAGCAGCGTGTTGAAGCTGCGCCGAATGCTGCCGGCGAGAACCCACTGATGATCGCTGGGGTTTCGGGCGCTCATCGCTATGATGCTTTGGTTCATTGCGATTTGCCGTGGTTCACTGTTCAGACCCATCCGGAAAAGCCATTGACCTTGAGCTCAAAGCTCCTGTTGCGAAATTTCCTGCTGATGAGTCGTGCCGAGTACCCATCTCTTTCTACCTGCTTCCTTACCAGAAATTAGGCAATCTGTTGCTGATCCTATCATTTATCGTAATCGAGTTACCCTCTGGGTTCGTAAGTGTGCCGACAAGCTCTAAGTTTTCTCCTGACAAAGAAACAGTTCCAGTCCACCCTCTATGTTCAACATCAAAGTCTCCCGCGAATGTTCGAGACAGTCCTCTCGAATCGACCTCAAAGACTACGTTTCTCATAGTCATAAGGGAGAAGGCATTATATCGTTGCTCAACAGAGACAACGCCAATATTAGAGAACATTTGGCCGACAGCGACTGACGCATAGCGGCACTCAGACAAAGTGATAGTTTCTTCATCACGTCTCTTGACCACGCAGTGCTCACCTGAGCTGGTTCCCAAGTAGTTTATGAAACTTTTTTCGTCGTAGTATTGCTTATTTTCTTTCGTAGCTGAGGCTGCTTGAACACCAAGCTTGTGTAGAATCTTGACGTTGTATGTGCCGTTCTTTAGAAGACAGTCGGTAGTATCGGGAAGAAGCTTGGTGGTTAGAAGTTTTCCCGTTAGTGGTGAGAAGTCACAGCCTTCACTCTTGAAGCTGCGGAGCGCCCATTGAGCCCTTCGCACGTGGTAAGTCTGAGGGCTCAATTCTTCAAACTGACATGTTGTGTCGTTCACTGCAACATAGTTGAAGAAGCCGCGGCCTGCTTTTGAAGTGTTTTCGGTTTTTAACCCATTGCAATCTTGGTGGATATCGAGTGGGTCAGATGTCTCGTTGTCAACTGGGCCTTTGAACCGATATGGCGAGCTAGCCCAGACACCATCAGAGATGAAGCGGACGACTTCTCTCTTGAAAGAATCGTCCACCTCCGCAAACGGGGCTATTTCTCTCTCAAATTCTGATTCAGTTAGCTCTAGAATATCGCTGAGACTTTTTGGCTCAAAGTAGGCTTCGACACCGTCTGGTGTTTGATCAGGAGGAACCAGAACTCTGTCTGCAAAGGTCTGTTTTTTTAGTAGCTCGGCGAGTAACCCGACTTGGTTCTTGCCACTGTTGGGGTTGGGTTCGCCTTTGTCTGCCTTGTTGCTCCTGCCGCATGACGCGATTGTCGTAAGGATACAGACGGCTAAAAATTTCAAGCGCTTTGATTTCATCACTTATGCTCTCTCTGTTAACTTTTTTACTACCAGGTTTTTCGTCAATACTCGGCTAGTTCCAATTGGTTCTTCGTCCCAGAAATCCTGGGCCATCTATGATCAGTTTTTCTCCCGTGTTCTTACTTAATGTTCCTTTTAGGCTACTTTCCCCTGTTTCTTCGAGTTCTAAGGTGCCTTTCCACCCACTCAAGTCGATGTCGAAAGATCCAGTATCTGTGTAGATGTAAAAGTCATTGGCCACTACTGAACCCACAAAGCGTTTGATTCTTAAGGTGTTGACGGAGGTTTCGGTGAATCTTTGGTCGAGATCCATGTGCTCGACTTCTTTATGATTGATCATTGAAACAACGCAGTTTGAGACTGAAAATGTTTGGTCTGGTTCTCGGTTTACAGTGCAAGGCCTTCCATCTTCCGTTCCGACATACCTAAAGTTGTGATGTTCGCCGATGTAGATCCTATTACTTTGACTGTTGAGAATTGAGCGTCGGCCTATTTTGTCTGCGATTTTTATTTGATAAGACCTTTGTTTGCTGAGGCAGGCTGAAACGTTTTCGTGGTCGTAGGTCCGAAACTTTTTTCCGCTTAGCTGAGCAAAGTCACATTGAGGTGTTTGAAAACTGCGGTGTCCGGCTGCGACGCGCCTACTGTAAAGGAGATCCTCGCGTAGGATTGCATTTGTCTCTTGTAGCCCGTTTGGGCTACAAACTGTATCAAAGCTGCCAAATGATTGAAATGCCCCTACCTCACCCGTCGAGACGAACTTCACTCCATCCGATTCGCAATTCAAAAGATTTACGAGCTCCTCCATTTCATGCTCTGGACGGCCTATTGAACCTGTAAATGAGTACGGAACGAGCAGCCCTATGGCAGATCGGAGAAAGTCATCAACATCAGTCATGTCAATCTCTTCGGCGGGTTCGATACCAACGCTAGCTTCCAGAAACCCGCTCAGATCTATTTTTCTGAATTTTTCTTGGGCAGTCTCGTGAGCATTTTGCTCAACAACAAGCCTGCCCTTCGTGAAAAATGGTCTCTCAACCCATTCTTGGGGATATAGGGGCTGTTCTTCTCTGGCGCTGTGCCTGGGGTCTTGTGGTTCTCCCTCTGATGGCTGAATGGGTTTCCCACAGGAGCACATGAGCGTGATTAAGGGAAGAGAAAGGAGATTTTTGGGCGTCATTTTTCCTTTGCCTTTCTTCGAGAGTTTCTAGTGGTCACAACCGGCCCGGAGAACCCTCAAGTTCGTGGGGCAGCTTAAGCACATCGAGGCAGAAGCTTGGAGTGAGCGAGGATCATTTACGAGGGACATTTCTTGATTAGAAAATATTGTAGAAATAAGTAACTAAAAATAAACAACAAATCATCGTAATTTTCCATTCGATAAAGTCACTCTCAACCAAAACCGATAGAAAGGGCACGGAATAGTCAAACAGGTTGAGGGCCAGAGTGAATCTTCCCCGTTTTCTGCATGTTTTCCCTGCGATGGCGCTGGTTTGTGCTTGCCAAGGCAAGGTGCATGTGTCTGCCGCCATCAACCCACCTGTGAAAACATGCGCCAGTGCGTCTCTGCCCAAGGCTCCCGAGGAGTCTCAGCAAGAAGGTTCTCCCTCGCTCAATATCATCGGCGGCGACGTGGTGAGGGAACTCACTCCCCGCGACCCTTTGGCCGCCGTGGTGGAGATTCAATCGCGATTTTCCAATGAGGAGGGCATCATCACGGGGGTCGGCTTCTGCACCGGGTCTCTCATTGGCCCCGATTTGGTTCTCACCGCGGCACACTGCGTGAGCAAGTCGCGCAACCTCTCCGAGGTGGTTGTCACTGCGGGGCCATCGCGTCCGGTAACTGGAAACGGCATAGATTCAGAGAAGAGCGAACCGTTTTTTCAAGCCAAAGCCCTTGCTTTTGTTTCGCACGAATCCTACGACCCTCAAGAGCCTGGGTCGAAGATGCCGAAGGACTTTCAGGGTCAAAACGATCTTGCTCTTTTGCGCCTCTCCAAGCCAGCTCCGCCTGAGATTCCACTGCTCATGGTGGGAGACATGTCTTTTGAAGAGCGGTTTGATGGCGAGTTTATGATTGCGGGCCATGGGGTGGAAACGGAAAACGATCCGTCAAGTCGAGACTTTCGGAAAAAGCTTCACCAGTTTTCTGTGGTTCCTGGCTTTTCCGATTCTTGGTTTGATCTTGAGTCGGAAGAAAAGGTTCAGATGTGTGTGGGAGACTCCGGGGGGCCGTTGCTTGTTGACCACCGCGACAGGCTTTATCTCGTGGGAGTGTTCGAGAGTGCTCCGACCTGTTCAGCGGGGGCACCAAACACCCCAAGTGGGCTCCACGTCACACGCATGACACGTGCAGGAGCCTACTTTGATTGGATTGTGGCCAATGCGAATTTTGGGGCAGGTCCAGAAGTTGTTTCTCTTTGTGCTGACAAGGTTTTCAACAAGGAGCTTGGCTTTCTCACAACCACTCCAGTGCTTGAGCCGAGCAAGGAGGATCTGAGGTCAGCCACACCTGTTGTGGCAGGCCAGTCTCTCAAACTTGTGGGGTCTTATTGGCAAGACAAGCATCACTTCGCCTACGTGAGTTCTCGTGGAGTCTTGGGTTATGTTCCCATTGGGCAGCTCAATGATTCTCCGAAGTGTGCTCCCTTGCAAGGTTCCACTGTTTCCATTCGGCATGAAGTCGTGGCTCCTCCGACCTATTTGAGCGGTGAAGACGCGGAAGCGCAACCTTCTTGCGACCTTTGATCGTGCGGCAGCGTGTCGTTGGCTCCCCGAAAAGTTTTTTCAGGCGAATAAAAACGCAGGTTGGTGAGCCGTGAGGTGTACATGCAGGCATAGTTCACAACCTGTGCGGCAAATCGTGAGTTTTGGTAGCCCGTCTTCATCACTTCGCCCCAATTGGGGTGGAAGGCCTCGTGGTACTCGCGCAGGAGTGTGCGCAGTTCTTCTCGGAGTCTGCGGTTTTCTTGTTCTGCCTCTTTGAGGGCCTCTGCTGAATTGGGGGCGATATTTTGTTTCTTTTTTCGTTTCTTTGATTTCTTGATGTCCCAAGAAAGCAGGTGGAGATTGTCCTCAACCTGCGCTTTGCGAGCCATCAGAGTCCGGTATTTCTGGTTGAGGTGTTGCAACTCTTCTGCGCGCTGAATCTCTTTTTCAAGCTCTTCAATCACGAGCATGGTGCGCCAACCCACTCCTTTCTTGCTGCGGAGAATATCGCCGTATATGTGGTCTCCCACGTAGAGGATCTCAGAGCCCTTGGTGACGCCAAGCATTTCATGAAGGTTCTTGAATGTGCCACCCTGAAAAACTTTTCTTCCCTCATCGATGATTTCAACATTTTTCAAAAAACCCGAGGGAAGGTCAATCTCATAGAGTGGCTGCGCGCTCATGAAAAATCGTGGCTTCATCGATCCGGTGATGATCACATCAAAGTAGTCGATCCAGTTGAGGTTGAGTTCTGTGGAGTCGTTTCCCAAAATGTAGTTCATCACCACATTGGTGTAGTCCCAAAGGCTATTGGTGACCATGAAGACCTTGC
>JANQPW010000473.1 GCA_028285285.1 Silvanigrellales bacterium | reverse complement strand
CGGGGTCTGGAATGAGCCCTGCGTTTTCAAAGGCTGGCCCAATGTCGTCGAAGACCTGCATCGCTTTTTGTAGATAGATCTTTGGCACGGGTTGTCGCGAGGGCGATTCGTACATGAAGAGCCCTTTTCCACACAGAAGCACCGTTTCTTTGTTGGCCTGGGCGATGTAGTTTTTCATGAGAGTGTGTTCGTCTGCGCCACTCCCTCTATTCCTGATGAGATACCCTTTCCAGCCAGAGAAGTATTTCATGCAGGCCTTTCTGGTTTCCTTTTTCTGCATGATCTGGTCGAGAGAGCCATTGTTCTTGAGAGCTTTTTCGGCGGCCTCTTCCCAGCTGCGGGTGTCTATTTTTGGCTTGCGGGCGGCAATTTCAGCCTGCTGAACGCTGGTTCGTGCCACGCACGAGAAGCTTGCAACACCAACGATCGCTAGAGATCCGATGGTGGCAATCGTGAGACTCCTTTTCACGGCATTTCCTTTCTTCAATTTTTTGTTGGGTTCTGGTAAACCCGATGAATTCAAGATCAGGAAAATTGTACGATGGATTTGCGACTGGTGCTGGGCGTCTGTAATTTTGCCTAGGAAACACGCATTCACTGAGTTTATCTGACTGCGACGTTAACTCTGGGCTGACTCCGCCGCCAAAAAAGCGCGCTTGAAGTTTCTTTTGAGTTGGTGGTGGTGTCCGTGGATAGTGTTTTCTGAGACCTTCAACTCATTGGCTATTTCTCGAAAAGACTTGTGCTCAAAGTAATGCAGCTCAATCACTCTTTTGTGATTCTCATTGGTGAGCTTGCCAATCAGCTTCTTCAAAAATTCCATCTCAAAGATGATCTCCACACGATCGGCGTCGGGGTTAGAGTACACAAGTGTTTCGTCGATGGAGACAAAATTTCGTTCGAAGTCGGAACCGTGCTTTTTTCGCATGTGGTCAACAGCGCGCCAGGTTCCCACTTTTTTCAAAAGGGCGCGCTGGTGTTCGACCTCCTCTCCCTTCTCGATTCGTTGCCAGACCTCTAGGAAAGTCGATTGGGCCACCTCTTCAGCATCTTCCTCTCGCAAGCCTGAGTTGTAGCGCAGGTGGTCGGTGAGAAATCTGAGGTTCTTTGAGTAGAACTCATCGAAGTTGGCTTTGCCAATCACCTGTTGGCCTCCGGTGTGAGGGTGACCGTGCCTTTGTGAATGTCAGAGCCTTCAAAAGCGGGGTCAGAGGCAAGATCGCTGTGGCCAACACCTGTGGGTGCAAGCCGGTTGCCTGAAAAAAGCCAAGATATTTCAAATGGTCCCTTTGTTTCTGGGAGTCGCACCACAAGGGGTTCACCCCCTTCCCCTCTCAGCAAAAGAACTTCGCTGGCGGCCTGTATGGCGACGTTTCGATGCTGATGGGCGGTCTTTTCGCCAGGGCTGATTATTTTGAGGTGCACATAGCCAGGTGAACCACATTTTCCGAAAACCAAACCCACCTGAGTTTCCTGTAGCTGCTTGGTTTTTAAAGAAAATTCACAAAACTCTGAGTTTTCCCCATGTGTTGTGCTCTTTGTTTGGAATCCAGACTCTTGTCCCATTGGCGAGTCGTTTTTCATGAACAAGGGAGATGCAAAAAGCCCGGCCACGACAACAGCGGCAAGGGAAGCCACGATCTGAAAAATCCGCACATTCATCTTTTTGTTAGGGAGTGCCGGGGGTGGCGCTTGGAGCTTTTGAGCACTTCCTTCTCCATGAAGTTTCTTTAAAAAGGCGCTATCAATTTCAGACTCTTTCTCTGATTCTAATGAGTTATGCTCATCTTCTTCGTTCAAGAGCGCGGACATTTTATCCAGCAATTCCGACTCTTTTTGTTTGTTCAGTTTGATTTCTTTCATGAAAGGCTCCCTGTGTTCAGAACCAAACACATCTGTCATTGCTGTTCAAGTGCTCTCACTCAAAGACGGAGGGAAGAAGAAAAGTCTTGCAGAGGTTCGTTGAATTCGCTTTTTTTGCTCAGAGAAGGCAGTCTTTGAGAGGCGCTGCGGCTTTCTTTCCAGGATGGAGTTTTAAGTCATGTTCGTGTACCTGCGCATTGTGCTGATCGCGCTGTTGACCATTGAGCTTGCTGTGGCCACAGATTCTTCGCGAACAGTGTTGACAGAAAGCGAGATGCGAGAGCTTGAAGAGCTCATTCGGCCAAAGAAACATGTTGTGGCTATTGGTGTGAGCCACTTTCGAAGCAATGATCTCTGGCCCAATCTCAGATATTCTGGAAAAGATGCAAAAGACCTTTATTCCGCCCTTCGGCTGAACGGCTCACACCCCTTCGACAGCGGATCACTTCTCATTGGTGACGACTCTTCGGAAGTCACGAAAGGTTCAGTGCTTCAATCTCTCGCTTCGTTGGGCAAGAGTGGTCTCAAGGAAGAAGACACGGTCATTGTGTATATCTCAACTCATGGAACGGTGAAGTACCGGGAAGATGGCTCGGTGGGTCGCTTTATCATTATGAGTGATACCGATCCCAAGCGCGTGGGAGAGACAGCGCTGGACTACCAAGACCTTTTGGCCGCTTTTCGGGATCTCAAGGCCCGTAAGAAAGCGCTGATTCTTGCTTTTTGTTATTCCGGAACAAACAACGGAAAGGGTTTCCTTACCCCTGAAATGGAACGCCAGGCGAGTCTTCTCAAGAGCGGAGAGTTTTTCACAGAACCAGAAGATCTGTTGGCGGAAGGGGAGTTGATATTGTCGGCAAGTGGTTGGAAGGAGCCAGCGTCGGAAGATGTCGCACTGCAGAACGATATCTACACTCATTTTTTGCTGAAAGGGCTTGGCTACGACCGCAACAAAGATGGAGCCATCACGCTGCTTGAGGCTCATGACTTCGCCACTGAAAAGACCATTGCTCACACACGTGGCCGACAAAGACCCAACATAGAAATGAAGGTCGTGGGGGAAGATCCGTTTGTGATCAGAGGCCAAAAGACGCGCCGCGGCCAGCCGATTCTTTACGCACTCGAGGGCTTTTTTCGAGACATCAGCGTGTTTGTAAATGGAGAGAACTTCGGAACCCTGAGCAAAGGAATTGCTGTTCCTCCTGGGGCGAATCGCGTTGAGCTGAGAAGCTCAAAAAATGACAGACTTCTTGCTTCTGTTGACAGGGTCTTTGAGTCAGGTGAGGTGTATTCCGCTTCGGAAATCTTAAAAGCTCCAAGGCCAAACAAGTGGCGCGCAGGAGTCGCGGTCTCTGGGTTTTTGCAGGATTCGCTGCGGACAAGTTTGGCACCGCGTCAAAACTTTGGGATGCAACTGGGGTTCACGCGAGAGCAGATTCTCCCCGGTTGGTCGCTTGATGGCAGCGTTTCGTACTTTCCAGCAGTTGAAGAGGTCGTTGAAGGGAAGTTGAGAGAAACGGGTCAAAGAGTTGAACTTGCGCAGTCACGGACCACTTTTCATTTAGGGGTTTCCATGCTGAGGTCCGCACTGGTGCCTTTCATGAGTTCACGCGCCTTGGGCACAGAGACCCGGATCTTTGCGGGAGGTGGCTTGGGCCTCACCCTCTTTCAAATTCGCGATCTTTCAAATGGACAAGATCGCTTTTCCACAAGTCAGTCTGAAGGCGGTTCAACGGCCGTCACATCGGCGCCCGAGATCTTTGGAGAGGCCCGTCTCCACACCGACTACGCTTTGAAAGGTCTTTTTTCCGCCGTTGGGTTTTCTGCAGGAGCGCTTCATTCGGGAAGTCTTTATCAAGGAGCCCAAGTGTTCTCGCCAAGGGCCTTGGCTGCCCTGCACCTCGGCTACTCGTTCTAGAGGCAAACAGTCTATTTTAATTTCACAAACCGCTCTTTCCAAAAAGAGGTCCTCACCTCATCTTTCTCTCGGGTTCCCGATCGGGTCATCAGGTTTTCGTTGATGACAATGGTTTCGTGATATTTGTATGGGCTCTTCGCCGCTTTTGCATCCACCACAATGTGGCAGTAGCGTTTGTCGGCATCAATGCAGTAACCGTAGCCGGCATCGATCTTTTTCTTCGCTGCTTTTTCGTCAAAATAGACCTGAATGGAAAACTCGAGCTTGTTTTCTTTGAGCGCGCCAAACCAGGTCAGAGTTTCAACTCGGCCTGGAAATGTCAAAACGGTTTTGACTTTGAACTGCTTTTGGCCGCTTGTGGCCTGAACTTCCACGGGGTAGTTGGCGTTTGCCGCTTTCTTGCTGGAGGCCGAAACGAAGGCCGCAGTGCCCTGCCCTTTCCATTGCCCAAGAAACGGGTTGCCAAAAGCACTCATTGGCCCCACTAGGGCCATCGTGAAGAAAACCGATTTACAGCTCATATTCAAACTCCTGATGCGGCGGTGTTTCTGCGAATGTTTCACACCTGGGGGCCTTGGGAGAGCGGAGAACGAGAACGACCTCGTCAACAGCACCGCGCCGTGATCCTTTTGAGTTCACGGCCCTGTTTGCGGTCACCTTTGCCAGTTCGAAATCCTTGTAGAGGTTCAGAATGAATGGCGCGGATGAGTTCGAGACGAGCACCCATGCACCCCTTGCTTGAGCCTCGAGGCATGACTTCAGCAAACGGAGCTGTTCAGACTGTGAAAAGCCTCCACCCCGATAGGCATTAAAAGACGATGTGGTGGAAAGCGGCTCGTAGGGAGGGTCGCAGTAAACGAGGTCACCCGGACCTGCCTGTGAAATGATGTCAGCAAAATCAAGGTTACAGATTTTGGCGTGAGCAAGTTTGCTTGCGGCGAGCAAAGTGTTTTCACGGTCGTAGAGCGATGGGCATTTGACTCTCTTGCCAAAGGGAACATTGAATGCACCGGTTGAGTTCTGACGGTAGAGGCCGTTGAATCCAGTTTTGTTGAGAAAAACTGTGCGTGCGGCCTTTGCCACAGGGTCTCTTGGCTCAGACGACCGCAGCTCGTAGTAAAACTCCTCTGAATACTCCTTTGCCAGCGCATCAAGAGCATCCATCAGCTCCCGAGGATGGTCTCGCACAACTTCGTAGAACACAAAGAGCTCGGCATTGGCATCATTGATCACCGCCTTTTCAGGATTTTCTAAGGCAAAGTAGACAGCACCTCCTCCCAGAAAGGGCTCAAAGTAGGTGCTGCAGCTTTGGGGGAGGTGATCGGAGATTTGCGAAAGCAAGCCCGACTTTCCACCCGCCCATTTGAGAAGCGGTCGGCACCGATCTGGGCCAAGCCGAAGGCGGAGTTTTTGAGTCATGATTTTGACCTCTCAAGATGACGGTGAAGCGGTTGTAGCGCATGAACGCTAAAAGTTGAACTGCTCCG
>JANQPW010000912.1 GCA_028285285.1 Silvanigrellales bacterium | reverse complement strand
ATTCCCATTTCCGCAAGAGATTCCAAGTGGGCTCTTTCCACCTGTGACCAGCTTGCATATTTTGCCTCATCTGACCAAATGTCTCGCATGGCTTGGCGACTGTAGCGCTCGATCATCTGACAACTCCCCTTCTCTATCCCACCATTTCCATAGGCCTTTCATAGGGATCTTTGCGGAAAGTCGCAAGCAGGAATGTGCCGTTGTGGCGAGCCGCATTTGGCGGTGAGGCTGGAGAGCTTTCAAGATCCTTGTGGAGACACCGATGAGAAAGAATTCGTGAGTGAGCAATCGTCATAGAAATGGACCAGCACATCTATGGATGAGTCTGTTAAAGTCATCAAAAAGTCAGCCGCTGGGCTTGCACTCCGTCAGGAGCATGCCGATGCTGAGTTGCTCAGCCTGCTTGTGGACACTGGCTTGGTCATGAGTGAAATTCAAGACTTTGAGTCTGCGCTTGCCTACGCTACCGAAGTGGCCATCAAAATGACCAATTGCGAAGGGGTCACGATATACGAGACAGAGGAAAACACTCTCCATGGGCTTTGCAGTCGGAACACGGTTCTCGAGCGGCGCATGCAGAACAATCCCTTCGACTCTTTTCGCATACCCCTCGACCCTCAAACCATTGCTGGACATGTGGCCCTTTCCAACCAGGCCCTGAACATTCGTGATGTTTACCAACTGCCCGAAGGGGTGAAGTTTGCGTTCAGCCCGCAGTTTGACGAGATGGTGGGGTATCGCAGTCAGTCGATGTTGGTGATGCCCATGTGTGACACACAGTCTCACGTTTTGGGCGTTCTTCAGCTCATCAACCGCCATAAAAATGGGGAAATTGTGCCCTTTGAAGACTGGCAAGAGCCCTACATCCAAGCCTTGGCAAGCCAGGTGGGCGTGGTGTTGCGGAACCTTCGCTACTCAAATGAATTGCAGCGATCGCGAGTGGAAACCGTCAAGAAGTTCATTCGCGCTTCTGAGTTTCATGACACCGACACGGGCCTGCATGTGGAGCGCATGAGTCGCTTCTCAGCTCTCCTTTATGAGAAGTTGGGCTATGGGCCTCGTGAGTGCGAAGTCATGCGCCTGGGCTCAATGTTGCACGACGTGGGGAAAATCTGCATCCCCGATCGGGTCCTGAAAAAACCGGGCAAGTTGAATGGCGAAGAGTGGGAGATCATGAAAACCCACACCACATTGGGCTATGAGATGCTGATTGACTCGGAGTCGCCTTTTTTGCAAGTCGGAGCTTGTGTGGCATTGAGCCATCACGAGCGCTGGGATGGCAGCGGTTACCCCCGCCGATTGGCCGGATCTGAGATCCCTCTCGAAGGAAGAATTGTTGCCATCGCAGATGTGTTTGACGCACTTTGCTCGAAACGCTGTTACAAAGCCTCTTGGCCGCTTGAAGAGGTGCTCCAGACCATTCGTGACTCTTCGGGCAGCCATTTTGACCCGGACCTTGTGGAACTGTTTTTGTCGAATATTGAGGAAATTTTGGCGATCCAGCGCAAGTACAGCTCCGGCGCACATTTGCCGAAGGAACTTGAAGAGAGTTCCGTAAAAGCCTCTTGACTTGTGCAGCCAAAGTGATTATCACTCCCTGAAGAATTTTGTTTAGGGAACACGAACGTGCCGCTCTTTAAAATGAGAACCATGAGAAACCAACCCGCACTTGTGCGGGTTTTTTTTTGGGCAAATTTCATTTTTGAGTGGGGTTTTGGCTTGAGAGCCTTCCCGGAACAAAAGGGATTCGATGGTTTCAGAAAGGCTCTGAATTTTGGGGGTTGAGGTGTCATATCAAAAGGTGTCGAGTTACGAAGGTCGCAAGGGTGAGATTCGCAAAGTGGTGCTGTTGTATTCAGGCGGACTGGACACCTCGGTGATGCTGAAGTGGATTCAGGATGAGTACGATGCTGAGGTCATTGCCCTCACCGTCGATATTGGCCAGCAGGCCGACAATCTTGAAGAGATCAAACAAAAGGCGCTTGATCTGGGAGCAGTGAAGGCTTTTGTGGTCGATGCGAAGTCGGAGTTTGCATACAGCTACCTTGCCAAAGGTATCAAAGCCAATGGTTCCTACCAAGGTGACTACCACATGGCGACCCCCCTGGGTCGACCACTTCTCGCAAAGATCGCGGTTGATATTGCTCGCCAAGAGTCTTGTGACTGTATTGCTCACGGCTGCACGGGTAAGGGAAACGACCAGATTCGGCTTGAGG
>JANQPW010000910.1 GCA_028285285.1 Silvanigrellales bacterium | reverse complement strand
CGAAGCCAGCGGGAACATGATTGTTGACATTGGCGGCGGCACCACCGAAGTGGCCGTGATCTCACTCCTGGGCATTGTGTACTCAAAAAGCGTGCGCGTGGGTGGTGACAAAATGGATGAAGCCATTGTGAACTACCTCAAACGCCGTTTCAATGTGCTGATTGGTGAGCGCACCGCAGAGCAAATTAAAATTGCCATCGGCTCCGCCTACCCCGAAGATGAAATCCGCACAATGCAGGTGAAGGGCCGAGATCTCGTTGCCGGAATTCCGAAAACCATTGAGGTCACGAGCGAGGAAATTCGCGAGGCCATGCAAGAACCCATCAATGCCATTGTGGAAGCCGTGCGTTTGGCCCTCGAGAAAACCCCTCCAGAACTGGCCGCTGATATTGTCGACAAGGGAATTGTGTTGGTGGGAGGTGGTGCCTTGATCCGCAACCTCGACATTCTGCTCCGAGAGGAAACAGGCCTCCCCATTCTGGTTGCTGAAAACCCGCTCACTGCTGTGGTGATGGGCTCAGGGCGTGTGCTCGACAACCCGGACCTGTTGCGAGAGGTCACCTTTTAAGGTCCAGTCAGTCCACACAGTTCCGGTCGGAGCCCGCAGACTCCACGAAAAAAGTTTCCACATGGCCCAACACGAGCCCCTCCCGGTTCTTCGGCCTCAAAACCGTAGAACTGAGCGTTATGGCGTTCATGTCCAAATTGGCAAAGTACCCCCCCTTCCCGGAGGAATACTTGATGAAGCGTTTGAGCTTATCTCCTGGCTGCAACCTCGACCAAACCTGCTTCCGCCCCACACTCATCAGCACATTTTGGCCGCGAAACTCTACACCATCTTTTCCAGTTTCGTAATCAACGTACCCTTCTTTTCGCTCCCGTGTTTTTCTAGAAACTCTGTACTCGGTGCAGTAGTCCGAACGGGTAGCCGTTTGGATCCAATCTGAGTATCCACTCAACGCAGAGAACATTCCCTTTTTTGTGTCGGGCGCTTCATTGGATCGCGCCGGTCGAGAGACCATTCCCACCTGCACCCAACCGTTTGTCTGCGACCAGTGAAAAACAGGCCCACCCGAGTCGCCAAAAAAGGGGCTTGCACCGTCCACACCGCTCGCAACAAATTCACGGTACTCATCTCTGTGCTCGTCGAGAGTGATGAAGATGTAGTTGAGTTTTCCCTCTTCGACTCCCTCTAACCCGCGCCCGAAACCCAGGCTGACCAGCTCCGTGCCCGCTGCAAAATCAATGGGCTTTTTTCGGAGAGGGGCGGGCGTGTGAGAAGAGGGAGCCACCTCGGCAAGCTTCAGGGCCGCCAGGTCACCTCCCTTTCTTCCGGGCACCTGAGATCCCACATTTCCCCAGGCGTACTTCAACCCTGGAGGGGCCATCACAGGGTTAGCGGGCATGAAGGCGTCGATTTCAAAATCTTCGTGCAGATGCACCTGAGTGATCTCTCGGAGCTGGGGGTGGGTGACGTCAAGTTTCTCCTCACCCTCCAAGCGAACAGCCGAGATATTTTGGCCAAAAAAAGCAAAGTACTTGACACTCAACGTCGGTTTCAAAAAGGCGAAGACATGTGCGGCTGCAATCACGGTGTCGGGCGCAGCCAGAGATCCCGAGCCGATCAGCTGACCTGTGTCATCCAGAATGGCGACGGTGTGACTGGCGAGGAGTGCTTTGGCATCGAGTGAGAGGCCTCCAATGGCAGTCACAGAAGCCCTTTCATTCGAGCCACGGGTTCGGCACGAGCCGAGGGCAGCAGCAAGGCATGCCAGAGCAAGCGGCATCGCGCATTTTCTTAAAAACCACATTGAATCAATCCTCCGTGCACCGTCAATCTTTAAGCGTGAAGTCAGTCACAAGTGTACAAGCAAAATGAACCACTTGCTGAGCACCATGATAAACGCCTAAAATAATAAGAAACAATTGGCACCTCGAGCACCAGAAGCATTGGCACAGAACTTGCTTTTCAGGCCTCATCACATGGAGGACTGGATGATGTTTGGATTGAGAAAGACTTCTGGTAACGGTGTAACGAACTCATCTCGCTCAGCTTTTCAGCCCAGCAGTGGTTTTCCTGAGCCGCAAGAACTGGTTCTCAAAATCGAGACTATCGTTGAAAGCTGTCGACTCATTGAACACCTCGAGGTGACCCGTCGGTTCTTTTCAGAAGTGCTCCAGCGCGCCAACCGGGTGGGTTACTACGACCCCACCGAAGCAGAGCAAACTTCAATCAAGCTGAGAGCTCTGCTCGAGCGCAAAGAACGTCTTTTACTGGGGCAACAAACAGACGCGCTCTAAGCGCACTCTCCCTCACGAAGCACAGGTCTGCTCAGCCAGCGCCGCATTCCCCTGCACGCAACATTCATGATATACCACTCGCGTTTAGATTCA
>JANQPW010000908.1 GCA_028285285.1 Silvanigrellales bacterium | reverse complement strand
CATCCTTAGCAAGGATGTGGTTTCAGCCACTCACCCATCGCTCCAAAAATTTCTGGGTGGCGCGCGATGAACGATTCGAACGTCCGACCTCCAGATTCGTAGTCTGGTGCTCTATCCAGCTAAGCTAATCGCGCTCTACCCTTGAACCTGTGCCTTAACCCCCGAAGGGGTCGGAGTCAAGGCCTCCTCGACCCGAGCCTCCATTCGTGCAAAAATCCAAGCCCAACAACTGCCTCGGAACAGGACGAAAGGTTGAGAAGAGATGAACATCTTTTGCGCAAAATGGAGTTGACAACGAATTGGGACATCGGTTAGGGCACTGATCTCTGAATGGAAGAGGAGAATCTCATAGATGTCACGATACACCGGCCCGAAATTGCGACTTGTCCGTCAGTTTGGCGACCTTCCTGGCCTCACTTCAAAAGAACCAAGAAGAACAGCACCTCCCGGCCAACATGGGAATCTGCGACGGAAGATGTCCGACTTTGGCACACAGCTTCGTGAAAAACAAAAGGTCCGGTACAACTATGGTATCACTGAGAAAGTGATGCGTCGTTATTTCAAACGGGCTTCTCGATTGAGAGAACCAACTGGTCAGTCTTTGCTGCGCCTTTTGGAGCGCCGCCTTGACAATGTTGTGTTTCGAATGGGTATGGCTCCTTCTATTCCCGCTGCTCGTCAGCTTGTGGGGCACAAACACCTCTTGCTCAACGGCAAGCCTGTCACCATTCCCAGTATCGAGGTGAAACCAGGCGATGTGATCTCTGTTCGCGACAAAGAGCACTCCAAAAATTTGGTTAAAAAGTCACTGGAAAAGCCAGCTTATATGCTTCCTGAGCACCTCACGATTGACGAAAAGGACCTGAAAGGGTCGATGACAGCACTTCCTCCGCGTGAAGCTGTTCTTCTGCAGATCAACGAAACACTCGTGGTCAACTACTACAGCCGTCGCATGTGAGACGCTTCCTCATTCCATTTTGATCTTCATCTGATGCCTCGGCTCCGGCCAAGGCACTTTTTTTTCAGGTCACCGAGGGTCCACAGCTCGGCCGGAGTTTTCGGTACTCTTGGATGTCGGAATGCCAAACAACCGTCCCTCGTTCAAGCACTGTGACAGTTTCGGCCAACTCGTCCACCATCCGCGCAGAGTGGGAAGCAATAACAATGAGTTGACCCTCGCGAGCTGCTCTCTGAATTTCCGCCCTCAGCCGATAATAGCCACTCTGATCAAGCGCACTCTCAGGTTCGTCAAGAAGGCAAACTTTGCGCCTCAGTGCAAAAAAAACAGCGCATTGAACTCTCCTCCACTGGCCCCCACTCAGGGTGGTCAAAAACTCATGAGACAGGTGAGACACCTGAAAAGTGTCGAGGTGTCTCCCCAAAAGCTCGGCAGAAAAGCCTCGGTGTTCTCTATAAAAATTGAGGTAATCATCGACAGTGTCAGAAAAAGCAAAACTCTGGTTTTGGGGTAAGTACGCCCACCGACTCCGCTCCAATCCCTGAGCCTGCTCTCTGCCGCTGGGGCGCGAGCAAATGGAAACCTCGCCGGAGCTCTCCAACGTCGGGTCTCCCACCAAAGCTCTCAACAAACTCGACTTTCCTGATCCATTTTCCCCACACAGAAAATGCACCCTACCCGAATCAAAACGAAGAGAAACTGCCTGCAGAACCGCCATTCGCGACGCAGAAGCACGGTACCAAGCCCAGAAGTTCTTCAGCTGCAACTCAAACACGAGCCACCCCTTGTCTTTGCCGCCTCTTCGCCGCCAAAAGAACGGCCAGAGCAACAGAACCTGCCAGTGCAGTGACAACTCCCACCGGCAGCACTGAAGGGTAAACGGCCCATTGCGCAATCACGTCGGCACTTGCCAACAACAAAGCACCCAAAACCGATGAAAGGACAAACTCTGCCGAAAAGCTCTTGCTCCGACCTCGCCAACGTGGCAAACGCCGCGCCAAGTGAGGCACAATGAGACCCACAAAGCCAACCGAGCCTGCGAAGGCCGAAACCGTGGAAACAATCACGCAAACGGCAAACAACAGTACCAGCATCTGCCTCCCAGAGCGTCGCTGTGTGTTTTGCCGGAGGGAAAGACCATAGGGTTCGGCGGCAATCCAATTTCTCAGCCGCCAAAGACATCCCATTCCGAATGCCACACAACAAGCCTGAAAAAACACGGCTCCAAGGGCATGAGATTCAACCCGCCCCACAATCAAACCAAAGTCTACCCGCGGATAAATCGGATTGTCTCGTGTCATCAACAACAAGGTGAGAGCCCCAGCAAATGCATTCACCATCACTCCCACAAGAATCAAGCCCTGAGGAGAAACAAACAGTCTGCCTTTGCTCAACACGAGAAAAACCAGCGCAAGCAGCCCAAATCCGAAGGCCCCCAAAACGGCGGAAAACTGCCCCGGGTCGAAACCCAAGGCAAGCTCAAGACCACCCCACCCCAGTGCTGGAAAAAAAAGACGAAAAAGAACAGCACCCAAAAGCGAAGAACTCGATATGCCGACAAGGTGCGGATCGGCTAAATCGTTGCTCAAGTAGCGTTGCAAGACAGAACCAACAGCACCCAAGCCTGCTCCTAGGATCACTGCGCCAAGTAGGCGCAGAACCCACCACTGAGCCAAAACCGAATCCCATTCTTCAGCAAGAGCGGTCACTGCTTGGGCTGCCCTAAAAAGATCTTTCTCAAAAGATCAAACGCCTCGCTGATGCGTGGCCCCGGACGGAGAAAAAGATCACTCGGAAGCACGTGAACCTGCTTCTTTTGAACCGTGCGGAGCCAAACTTTTTTCAAGAGTCGCATCTGCTCAGACGTGGGTGAAAGCACCTGAGAATCTTTGATTTTATCGTTAAAAAGAAAAACGTGATCGGGAGACTGACTTCGCAACCAAGGAAAGGCCATTTGAGGAAAAGCGGTTTCGGCGTTCACGAGATTTTTGGCAGGAAAACGAGCAAATAAGCTCCCCACAAAGGAGTTTTCAGAAAACAGGAAAGAGTTTTCAAGATCCACAAACCCCAAAAACCGAGCCCCTGTGACCGACTCAGCAGCTTTCGGCACCCCGGTTTGAAGCGGAT
>JANQPW010000899.1 GCA_028285285.1 Silvanigrellales bacterium | reverse complement strand
CCCAGTTGATCCTGTGCCTCGTCAACCTCATCAGCAACTCGGCCGACGCCATTGAAAACCTCAGTGAGAAGTGGATTCAAGTGCGGGCGAGCCGACAGGGAAATGTGCTGTCGTTTCAGGTGATCGATTCAGGCTCTGGCATTCCTGAAGCTATCCAAGATCGCCTCTTTGAGCAGAACTTCAGCCTCAAGTCGGCCTCCAAAGGCTCCGGCCTGGGTTTGAGTTTGGTGAAAACCATGGTGGAGCAGATCGGCGGCACCATTTCACTGATCAAAGACAGCCCGAACACCTGCTTTGAAATTCGCGTGAACTGCGCCTCGGATGCTCAGCAATCTTGAAAAATTTCAGCAATTTGTCATGATGCTCTTCTGTTTCCCCCAACAGCAGGAGCTCTCGTGTGCAACTTTCGACCCTTTCCTTTTGCGAACCCCAAAGCCATCATCCTGGCTTTGCTCCCCCTGTTTTTCACTTTGTCCTGCACCAGTCTCTCCGACATCCGGCCCCTGGAACTCAAAGAGTCCGGCCTCAATGATGATCGAAAAAGCCGGGGACACCTCTTGCTCGAACAAATGCAGGAAGCCCATGGCGGGCTAGAGAATTGGAAAAGCAAGACCGCCATGAGGGTGTTGTTTCGTGATGATTGGCCGGGCTTTTGGTCGCGAACTCTTGCTTCTCCCTGGCCAGAAGCAGAGCAAGGTCTGCTGCTTTGTAGCTTACTGGGAACCGACACCGGTTACATTCAACAAACCAATGGTCCCAAAGCGGGTTTGGTTTGGGGCTTGCAAAACTGGGTCACCTACACGCGCCAAACTCCTGATACTGCCCCTGTCTTCAAGCACGACGATGACGTGCTGTTTTGGATCCCGACGGTGACCTATTTCATGGAGCTCCCGTTTCGTGTGGGAGAGGCTGAGATCATTGCCCATGCAGGCCAGCTCGAAAAGAATGGCCAAAGCTATGAGCAGCTTTTTGTCACCTGGAAGTCTTTTGAGCCGAACTCAACTCTGGATCAGTACCTTCTCACCATCAACGCTCGCACAAAGATCCTCGAAGAAGTGAGCTACACCGTGCGCGATCAAATGGGATTCATTGTGGGTCATATGATCTATAAAGACTACAAAAAGCAGGATGGGATTCTTTTTCCCTATGTGATGCGCTCCGTCTCTCACAAAGATGACCCCACAAGCACTTTCCACGAATTCCTTGTGAGCGAAGTGAGCTGGGGTGCGAAGGCCTGTTCCCTTCCCTTTGTTCCTCGGCCTGAATTGTCATCTCAGAAGTCGGCCCATCAGTAATCCATTAAGAGGAGCGGTCATCAGGCACTTTTGCTGCGGCGCCGAGCCCGTTGCTCTTGTTCTCTCACCCGCTTGCGATGCCTCCAACCCCTCAGGTAGATCTCACGCCTTGCCCGCATGAGGTTGCCCAAAGGTTGGTGCTCTAGAATGCCGTTCCAGGGGCTGAAACTCGCGCGATTCACCTCTTCGGGGAGAGAGCTGTCTTCTCCTTGATCCATCTGCTGTTTTTCAATTCGAAGCGTCGCAACGGGTGCAAAAGGTGCCTGGGTTTCCGACCACATGCTGGTGCCATCTTCTACCTTTTGGGTCTGGGGGTTCGTTTGCAACTGAACCTCCACGCGAAAGCTCCGACCGCTCCCAGACAACGCTTCTTTGAGACGCGTGTGAAGAAAGTTAGGATTGAACGGGTTGGGCAAGCGCAGCCCAGAAGGCTTTTCAGGAACAAAGCGGAGCTTTGCGGGGCGGCCCGCAAAGAGAAGGGGGGCCACGGTCGAATAGGTGAGCGAACTCAGTTCCCGCAGCAACCAGTCGGTGTGGCGCGCAAAAAGATAGGCGGCTCGGGGGTGACTGGCAAAGAAGGCGGCAACTGACAGTGGGCTTTTGGCAATGGCCTCCATCATCTCCTCAAGTTCTCGCGTGTTTTTCAGAGGAAACACGGGGGAGTTGACACACACAAAATCTTGGCAGCGTTCAGGAGGGCCTTGGTTCAGCAATCTCTCGCCCGAAACCCGGTTGAGTTTCACAGCAAAGCCTCGCGGAATGGGAATGATGTCGGGCAAGACAGCCCCGGGAGCGCTCGAGAAACGGATGATGGCTTCATAGCTCGCACCGGGTTGGAAAACCGGAGACTCAAAAGCTTCATCCAGATCTTTTCTGACTTGAAACCTTCCCCGCACAGCCCCCAAGCGTTTTGTGTGGAAGGCGCGCAGCGGGATCTTCTTTTCTTGGTTGCGCAGCATTTGGCTGAGGCAAAGCCGCCAGAGTTTCTCTGTGATCTCAACCTCATTGGATTCAAGGCTTTCAAAAGGTGTGAGAGGAAAGGAATCTCGAAAGGGCAACACCGTCATATCGTTTCCTTAGATTTGAATGGATTGAGTTTGGGTCATCGGGATCTTCCCCACTCAGACTAGAGAATGCCGGCTCCGGGGTGAGTCAAAATCACGGCTGCTTGCAAT
>JANQPW010000866.1 GCA_028285285.1 Silvanigrellales bacterium | reverse complement strand
TTGCGCATGGGCAGTGCTTGTCTGGTGCTGTTTCTTGTGGCTTCCTTTCTGCATCTGAAACTTTTGAAGATCACAGGGCGTCAACTGCTGCACTATTTGGTAGTGGGGGCCGTTATAGCTGCCCATTGGGTCACTTTTTTTGCGGCCATCCATGCTTCAAATGTTTCCGTGGCCCTGGCCTGCATGGGTTCAACCTCAGTTTTTGCTGCCTTTTTGGAACCTCTGATCAACAGGCGCAGGGTTTCTGGTGTGGAGGTGGCGGCGAGTTTGGTGGCCGTCGTGGGCGTGGTGCTCATCTTCGGCCTTGCGCCCGGGTTCGAAACCGGCATTGTGCTCGCTCTTTTTTCTTCCTTTTGCGCAGCTCTTTT
Source organism: Silvanigrellales bacterium (assembly GCA_028285285.1). Taxonomy (GTDB): domain Bacteria; phylum Bdellovibrionota_B; class Oligoflexia; order Silvanigrellales; family Silvanigrellaceae; genus JANQPW01. The sequence continues at coordinate 802 of JANQPW010000866.1, read as the reverse complement.
CACCATTGTCAACGGTGTGTTGCTTCGAAAGGGGGGGAACGCCACGGTGATGTCGAGTTACCAAATGCTGGGGGGAGTTTTGTCACTTCTTCTGGTGTCGCCTTTCTTAGCCAACGTGGGTGGCTTCGGTTTTCCCCTCGCATTTCAGTCGTTGACTTGGGATGATTTTGGTCTGGCCCTCATTCTTGGGGTGGTTTGCACGGCACTCCCTTTTGTGTACTCCATTCGGGTCATGCGGAGCCTGAGCCCCTTCACTGTTTGCCTCACTATTAACCTCGAGCCTGTTTACTCCATTTTGTTGGCATTGTTTCACTTTGGTGAGAGTGAGAGAATGAGTCCAGGTTTTTATGCGGCAGCACTTCTCATTGTGGGTGCCGTTGTGGGCAATGGCCTACATCAATCTCGCAAAGGAAGAAAAAAGCCGGCTTTGTTGGAAGGAGATCGGGGTGAACTACCGCGAAACGATGGCCACGCTCAAGAGCCTGGGAACGGCTCAGGGCCGTAAGATATACGCGCGGCATGGTGCCGGTGACAACCTCTTTGGGGTTCCTTTTGCCGATCTCTACAAGCTCCAAAAGAAGATCAAGCAAGATCACAAACTGGCTCTCTCGTTGTGGAAGTCGGGCAACTGTGAGGCCCGCATTCTTGCCACTCTCATCGCCGATCCGGAAGAGATGACTCCAGCCCTTGCCGAAGAATGGCTCAAGAGTTTGAGCTATTTTATGATCGTGGATTATTTCGCAGGTCTCGTGTCGAAAACCTCCTTTGGGAAAAAGAAAGCCAAGGTGTGGATGAGCCGGAA
>JANQPW010000861.1 GCA_028285285.1 Silvanigrellales bacterium | reverse complement strand
CAGCACAACTTCGTCGCAAAGCAATGTGATCTGCTGCAACAACGGCTCCCAAAGAGTCTGGCATTCCGCCTGCCGCTCCCCAGCAACGACCTCCCCCGGCAAACCCCTGTAATGCTGGCGAGCAAATGCAACGTGGGCGGGATGCTGCAGCACGGCCTGAAATAAGGCTGACAACCCTGCCCCTCTTTGCTCCAGCAGTTTTACAAACTCACGCAACGCCGCTGTCACATCACCCTGAGCCTTGCTGCTGACCTCCCCTTGGTTTTCTGGCAATCTTATCTCTCCAACTTTTCAAAGATCTCAAGAAGCTTCTCCTCAACTTCTTCCACTTCAGCATCATTATCTGCCCCCTCGAGGGCGGAATTTAAAAGTCGCTGATAAGTCTGCATCCACGCTTTGAGATCATTTCGCTCTGAGTCGCTCACTGACGAAAGCTTCATCACTCTTTTTCCCCTGGCCAGAATTGCGTTGAGCACCGTAGCGGAAGAGTCGGTCAGTAGCTCCGTTCCCTCAGCGTCCGCGGCAGCCAGTTTTTCATTCCCCTTCTCAAAATTCAAGCGATGAACATTTTGAGCCAAATCCGTTTCATGACCCTGGCTTTGTGCCGTTTTTGATCCGTCTTTGGACTCTGACTGAAGTTTTCCATTCGGCTTGCGCCGATCGCGAAGACTCTCCCAGCGACCGACCTCGCCAGTGCGACTGTCAAATTGCGCAACAGCCTCATTACTCGTTCCCAGCTGCCTTGCGAAGAGGTTCACCATGCCGTTCACATCGTAGGTGAGCTGAATTTCACACTTAGAACCCTTAGGACAAGGCTGGATCAGATCAAACAAAAAACTCCCAATAAATCGATTTTCACCAACAGATGGCCCTTCTCCCTGGGCCACAATCACGTGCACTGCGGGTTGGTTTTCATAGAGAGTGCTGAAAAACTCACTTTTTCGTGCGGGTAGAGGAGAGTTACGGCGAATGATTGGGGCAACCTTGAGCAACTTTTGTAGCTCTCGATTGAAGGCAACGATTTTGGGGCCCAACTTCTCCTTGAGTTCGTCCTCATCGAGGTCGCCAGAAAGTCCAAACTCCTGCTGCACCTGCCGGTAGTGCTCCGAAATGGACTCGGAGTCATCGACCACACCTATGCCCAAACTGTGATTGCACACATCAACCAGCACTGTTTCAGGGGCAATGCCCAGAATGATAGCCGCCTGCAATGCGGCACCCCAACTCACGGCCAGGTCAGGTTCAAGACGGCTATCCACAAAACACTGCGAAAAGGAGCTCTCCAGCACCTTTCGCACCAGCGGAAGCCGTGTGCTGCCACCAACCAACAATATACGCGAAACATCGCGAGCGCGCCGGCGAGCCGTGTGAATGGCCTGCTCTGTCAAAAGCAGCGTGCGCTCAAGAGTGGGGTGTGCGAGTTCCTCGAACTCGTCGCGAAGAACAGTGGTGTGAAGTTCACCCCGTTCCCAAGACTCCTTCACCTGGACCTCACCAATTTCATCGAGCTCGTGCTTCACACGCCGTGCCAATTGAAGCAGATGCTGGTAGAGTTCGCTGCCGCGCTGGGTGCGCCGCGCAAGAAAAGGCGGATTCACCTGCTCCAAAAGCCTTTCGGCAAGAAGGTCATCAAGGTCATCTCCTCCAAGCGCAACATCTCCCTCGCTGGCCAACACGTTGAACACGAGCTCTTCTCGATGGACCACACTCACATCAAAGGTGCCACCACCCAAATCAAAAACCACCAAGTCCTCATTTTCGGGAAGGGGATTGCTCGGCTCATTGAGAAATGAATAGGCAAGGGCAGCGGCAGTGGGTTCGTTGATGATGCGGAGCACCTCAATTTCAGCTCTTCGTGCCGCATCGAGCGTGGCACGACGAGCCGCATCATCGAAATGTGCCGGCACTGTGATCACAGCCCATAGCCCGTTCCACTTCTCCTTCTCCTCTTGAAGAACGGGGTGCTCGGACACATGGCGCAACACGGCGGCCGCTGCACTTTCAGCAGTGAAGGCATGGCCAAAAGACTCCAGATTCTGGAGTCTTCCAGAATCTTTGTTCGAAACACCCATTTGCCGCTTCGCAGAACGAATGATCTCCTGAGGATTTGATTCACTGTGGCGGAGCACACAGCGCCCGGCTTCTTCAATCCCGCTTTCGGGGTTCCAGGCCACCACAGAGGGAACGGTTTTGTGCCCCTCGAATTCGAGGGTAACCGGGGCATTTTCCCCATCAGAAAAAACAGAAACCACTGTGTTCGTTGTGCCCAAGTCAATGCCAATCGCTCTCACTCCGGGTGGGGGCGGACGAAGGCCTTCTGTAGCCATACTTGAACTCGAGAGCCCCTCTCCTCGGGAGTCGCCTCGCCTGCGACGATCTCCAATAGATATGACGGACATGGACAACTCCCCTTCACACAACAATTCCCAGCCCAAACTACTTAGTGCACTGGGGGGCAGACCTCAAGCGACACTCTGCGTGAGACCACGTCAGAGAAAGGAAGGCATCCACTGCGTTCACCCAGCCGAAGTCAATCTCCAAGGACGAGCCTGATTTCCGTTTGAAAAACCTGCTCAGATCTTGCTCTTGCATTTGAATCGAGCCGGTAGCGCGCAGCCTCAAACGCACGAGTGAGCCGCCCTTTCATGCCAAAGCGGGGCCGGGGAGAGAAACGAACCCTGAGGACCCGACCAGCCGCGTCAAGCACCACTTCCACCCGAATTCTCCCTTCGTAGCCTGCCTCAAG
>JANQPW010000859.1 GCA_028285285.1 Silvanigrellales bacterium | reverse complement strand
TTTCAGAAAACCGCACACGAACCGGGTGACCATCTTGTTCTGTCAGCGGCGCGCCTGAGTCTCCAGCTTCACGAATGGCCGCATTGAGCGGCACGCTGCCCAAAAGAGGGATACCGTATTTTTCCGAGACGGCCTGAGCACCCCCCGAACCAAAAATGTGAGACTCTTCACCACACGCTGGGCAGTGATAAGTGGACATATTCTCAACAATTCCCAACACAGGAACATCTGTTTTCTGGAACATGACCACACCCTTAACGGCATCCAAAGTCGCCACTGTTTGGGGGGTGGTGACCACCACCGCGCCATCTACCGCAAGACTCTGCACGAGAGTGAGTTGGGCATCGCCGGTTCCAGGTGGCAAATCAATCACAAGAAAGTCGAGCTCACCCCAGTCAACATCGTAGAAAAACTGTTGGAGAGCTTTCATGATCATGGGGCCTCGCCAGATCACAGCGGCCTCTTCCCCCGCAAAAAAGCCGAAAGACATCACCTTCACGCCATGACGCTCGGGAGGAACAATTTTATTCTGAGCGTTCACTTGAGGATCATCGCTCAGGTTCAGCATGGTGGGAATGCTCGGCCCATAGATATCCGCATCAAGCAAGCCAACCTTGTAGCCCTGATTGTGAAGGGAAACGGCGAGGTTCACGCTCACAGTCGACTTCCCCACACCCCCTTTACCGCTGGCCACCGCGAGCACACGCCGGACTCCTGGAATGGGCTTTTGCGTGCCCGCAAGCTGAGTCTTTCCTTTTGAAGCACCGCCCGCCCCTTGTGGGGAAGACGCAGCCGCTTTTGACTCTGAGTCTGCTGGCCGCTGTGGTGCACCTTTTCCAGTTTGTTTAGGTGCAGGCCCATCCTTCCTTTTCATGTACACCACCAGGCGACCTATGCTCGCAAACCGTTGGCGCATTTCCTGGGTGATGAACTCTTCCACCGCAACTTTCTGGGATAGATTCATGCCATCGCTCAGAAAAGAGACGGTGACATCGGCTCCTTCTGCTTGAACTCCGGCAACGCGTTGAGGCCAGGCCAACGCTCCCAAAGACTCTCTCAATTCCCCTTTGAGGGAGCAATCCAGAGCCACAACTCTCTTGAAGAGCTCTTGCTCGGGAGGAAGAGCGTCTAAGTTCGCCGCTTTCTCGCCACTCGAGCCTGCAGAATCTTGTCCCGGAGTGCCTGTGGGGGCCGGGGTCGTCTTCGTACTTTTCTTTTTAAAAAACATCACCAAACCTGCTCAATGCCTTTCACTTCTGGAATCTTCGACTTCAGCATCTTCTCCACTCCTTGGTAAAGAGTCATAGCCGACGAGGGGCAATGCGCGCACGCACCCACAAGTTTGACTTTCACAATGCCGTCTTCAACATCGACAAGCTCAATGTCTCCCCCATCGAACTGCAACGCTGGGCGCACGTCGTCTTCAATAACTTTTTGAACTTCCTTGATCATTTTGATGCTCCTGAAGATGCATTTGACACACCAGCTCAAGATAACCGTTGCCAGGCAGGCGTCAAGCACTCTTCAGGGTATTGAGGGTTTTGGCTGATGTGATAAGACTCCCCCACTTTTGCAAGCAGAATCGAGTCAGTGGAAAGGCGCGACCATGAAAAAACACATAAACCACTCCCTCAGAGCTGCTGTTGGCCTTTTGGCCGTGACAGCGCCAGCCTTCGCGGCTGAGTCAGAAAATGCCGAAATGGCAGAAAAAAAGTCTGAGCTCCCGCCCATAGAGTTCACCGGCTATTGGCGCCTGGGCTACAACACCGACATCAACCCCCTATTGCCAGCCAGCGACTCGCAAGGCGTGCCCAATGAAGTCTCACGACACATGCGCGGGCCCAGCTACTTCAATCTCGGGCTTGGAAAGTCTTTTGAAAACGGCATGCGGGTGCGCTTTGAGGTCGATCATGTGGGCAAAACGCCGCACCAGGATGGTGACTGGGGGTATGACTCAAATGCCGAGGCGGGTGCTTCTTTCACTTCTCTCTACGACCGTGACTTCCGCATTCGCGAACTCTATCTCGAGCTTCCGGCCGGACAGGCCAAGATTTGGGCCGGAGCCCGAAAGTTTGAGTGGGAAGACATCCGCATTTTCGACACCCTCAACCCCTTCAACCTCAACGGCTTTGGTGGGGGTGTCACTCTGGGCGGCACCCAGGCCCATGTGACCTTTGCCGATCGCAAGGGAACCATAGCTCTACCCAGCGAAAACCTTGCCCCCGACGCGGAAGCACCCACCACAACTGTGGCTCTCAAAGACGTGAGCATGGTCATCCGCCATGAAATCGCCATCAACGAAAACCGCTCCGTCAAGCCCATGATTTGGGTGAAGCAAAACGGCCAGGCCCCGGAAGCCGATGTGGGTGACCCAGCGGTCACTCGCCCTGAAATCAAGGGCTCCACAGCTTTCAAGGTGGGAGGGATCTACTCCAGCCACAGCGAAAGCCATTGGGCCAACATGGGTTTGTGGTTTGAGTCAAACCCCACCGACATCACCGGCAACACTTCGGGAACCAACACCTCTCTCGGCCTCATGTCTTCCAGCTCCTACGAATTTGGATCTTTTGGGGTTGTTGCCGGGCTCTACGGTTTGTACACGTCATACAAAGACAGCCAACAGGAGCTGAAAGTTGCCGACAACAAGCAAAGTCTGGTGCCCGACGGGGAAGCCACAACAAACAACCAAATCAAGGTGAGTGCTGGCATCCAACCCGTTTTCTATGTGACGGATCACTTTCACACAGCGCTGGATCTCAACTACGCCCTCACCGACAAGAAAATCAACACGACTGACTCCAATGCTCTTTTTGTGACACCCATTTTGCGCTATGCCATGAGTCGAACAGCCATTGGAACACCTCAGATCTACACTTCTCTGACCTATGGGTTGTACGACTGGGAATGCGTGACCAACGCAGAGGGCAAAGCTTCCGACACTCTGGTCACCACCCAAACAGGCTTTGAAGTCTGGTTCTAAGGGCCATAGGCGCAATCTCGCCGCCCCTACGCTTCATGATAGAATGGGGATTTTTTTGGAGACGAGCCAGACTATTGGAACCAGCAGCTAGCTGAGTTCATTTCTGAAAAGCTCCGCTCCATCCAAAGCCAGACCAAAGCGCAGATTCTCAACGTCAAACCCACTTTGAAGAAAGACACCCAATCCGAATTCCAGATCTCTGTGGATGATGTGGAGATCTCACAGCTCTACTCGTGCCCAAACCAAACTGGGC
>JANQPW010000839.1 GCA_028285285.1 Silvanigrellales bacterium | reverse complement strand
CAGCACATGGTCGGCTGTGTAAAAGGTGAGAAGGGGGTCCGGAGCCACGAAGGTTCCCTGTTCGCGTTCAACCGCAACCACATTCACACCGGCTCGGTCACGCAGGTTGCTTGCAAGGAGTGTCCGACCTTCTACGAAGGAGCGGTTGCCCACCGTAAGCTCAGCGAGATACTCCCCCCATGGAGCCAAGCGCTCGAGGGTTGCCGAGGTTGTTGATCGGGTAGCGCGTCGATACTGCTGACGCAGTTGCACGAAGGGGCGCGCGATCCACCCCTTGCCCGAAGCAGACGTTTGAGTTGTGTGATCGGTGTCGTTTCCTCCCCGGCTCAGAGAGAAGGCTTTGAGAAAGTTCGAATACCGGGCCATGGCCTTGTGAAGGCTGTTGGGAAGCTTTGCCGAAAGCCAATCGGCGAGGCGTGGCGCATTCTTCAGCTCCAATGGGCTGAGGAGGATGGAGATCACGGCGACGCCCATGACGATCGCCGTGTGGTCGGAGGTCAGCACTCCCGAGACTTCTCCAACAGCGGCAATGACAAGTGAGAACTCACCAACCTGACTCATGGTCAAGCCCATCTTCACGGCCAAGCCAAAAGGGTGCCCGGAGATCATAGCAAAGAGGGTGACAAAGAAGGTTTTGCAGAGAGCAACCAAAGGAACAAATGCGAGGATCATCATCCAGTTTCGAGCGAGCTCCTCAAGCTCCAGTTGCATACCAAACGCACAGAAAAACAAGGCCACAAAAATATTCTTCACGGGTTCGACAACGGAGTGAATGCGGCGGATTTCACGAGTGTCGGCAAGAATCGAACCCATGAGAAACGCTCCAAGAGCTGCAGAAAGTTGAAAATGCTCAAAGGCCAGCCCCAGGCAAAGGGCTAGGCCCACACAGAGAATCACGAGAAGCTCACTGCCACCTGAGCGCAGTGCCACACGAACGAACAGCGGAGCCAAAATGGAGCCCAGAAACCACCAGCCCGCCACACTCAGCACCAGCACCCCAGAAAGAGAAAGCAAAGAATCACTCAACTCGCTGCTGCCCAGCTGGGGCAGGGCAACCAGGGCAAAAACGGCGAGCAAATCTTCCACAATGAGAGTGCCCATCACCTGACCCATGTAGGGCTGTGCGGTGAGCCGCAATTCATGGGCGGTTTTGGCAATAACCGTTGTGGATGAAAAGGCAAAAACGACACCCATGGCTAAGCTGGGCAAAGCTTCGAGGCCTAAAAGGTTTGAAAAGGCCGCCACGGTCACTGTCATGGCGAGGCATTCGCCAAGCCCTGTCAGATAGGGGCTGGGCCCGAGGGAACGGAGTTTGCGGGCGCTGAATTCAAGCCCGATGGAAAACATGAGCAGGAGAAGCCCCATTTCACTGATTACGGCGACCCGCTGTGGATCATCGAGGAGGCTTTTTCCCAGAAAAGGAACCTCGGTTTTGAGCAGCAGCCCCGCCAATATGTAGGCCGGCACCAATGGAAGCCTCAACTTCTTGAGCAAGAGTCCGACAAGCGCACAGGTGAGAAGGATGAATGCAAGGTGATGGATGATGTTGCCAGGCATGTTCTTCCAGAGAATGGGTTGGATGACGCCACAGGACGCATTGAGTCTAAGGCGTGCGGGCATACGAGGCAAATGTGAATTCCATTCTTCTGATTGATGATGACCCCAGTTTCCTTGAGCTTGTGAAGGAGCTGATTGAGAATCTGGATGTGGCTGTGAAAGTTCACAGCTCTGCCGATGGTCTGCGCGCCTACTTGCTGGCCCGCACCCAAGAGTTTGATTTGATTTTGGCAGACTACAATCTTCCCTCACTCAGCAAAGAAAAGCTGGTGCAAGGCCTTCGTGAAAACTCCAAGCGCAAAGACGTTCCCATCGTGGTGGTCACCGGTGACCCCGATGGTGCGACCCAGGCACTGAGTTCCGACAAAGACGTGCGAGTCATTGACAAGCTCGACGCTGTTCACCGTGTTCCCGAGTTGGTGATGCAGGCCGTGCAGCGCTCCCATGAGCTGGGTTTGTCATCAGGGGGGGCAGAGACCCCAAAGGTTGCGCGCTCTGTTATCGGCTCGGGATCCGCTTTGGGTGCATCAGACTGCAGTGAGCCGGTTAAGGCTCGAGTTCCCCACCG
>JANQPW010000833.1 GCA_028285285.1 Silvanigrellales bacterium | reverse complement strand
GAAAACAATTCTAAATTTCACAGAAAATGACTCTTACCCGCACTCTCTCATCTTGTCTTATTTGGTTTTCAAAAAGCTTGGTGGCGGGGGCAGGACTTGAACCTGCGGTCTTCGGGTTATGAGCCCGACGAGATACCAACTTCTCCACCCCGCGTCGTGAGGCTGTCTTAAGCAGTGAATTTTATTTTGTCAACAGATTCAGCCTGCATTTTTTGCGACGCCCTCTAGGGACCTCTTGAAGAAGTTTGGCAAGGCAAAGGCCGCTCTGTGAATCTCCTCATTGTAGTACCGTGAAGAGCGGATAACGGCCTCGAGCCGACTGGAATCTGCGATTGTCCGAGGATCGTGTTTTCGCGTGGCCACACCCCACGACCAAAACCCAAGAGGGTAGGTCGGGATGCTCCCCACCATGGCGTAGACCGCGTCACTCACCTCATTCAGGTTGCCGTAAACCTTTTGAAAATTAACATTTTTTTGCCATGGAGACTCGCACTGGGCCACAACGATTCCGTCTTCTTTGAGCACACGCTTCACCCCGGCGTAGAATGACGCGGAAAACAGCCCAACTCCGGGGCCAATGGGGTCAGTGGAGTCCACAATCACCACATCAAACTGGCCAGCATCTGACTTCTGAACGAAATCAACTCCGTCGCAAATCTGAACCTTTGCGCGCTTGTCGTCCATAGCCTCCGAAAGATTGGGAAAAAAGCGACGTGCCGCCTCCACAACTGCACCGTCTATTTCGCACAAAACCGCTTCCTTCACACACTTATGCCGCAACACCTCTCGCAGGGTTCCGCCATCTCCCCCTCCAATGATCAAAACGCGCTCTGGTTGTGGATGAGCAAGCAAGGGCACATGGGCGATCATTTCGTGGTAAACAAACTCATCACGTTCGGTGACCATCACCAACCCATCGAGAGTCATCAATCGGCCAAACCCGCTGGTCTCAAAAACATCAAGACGTTGAAACTCAGACTTCTCGGAATGAAGCACCCGAGTGACATGCAGCCCCAGCTCAAGCTCGCCTTCGTGGCGCTCGTGGTACCAGAGGCCGTTACTCACGTCTTCATGGGCATGCTGGTTGTCAATTGGGCTGGTATCCGTCATGATTTGGGGCTCCTGTTCAGGTTTTGCCGGTATGGCACTCACATTGGCGCCACAAGTTAGCAAATGTGTTTAACCTGTAAAAGTCGGAATACGGAACCCACAAAAGAGGCCCTGCGTGACGAAACCACAGAGTTTTTCATCTGACCTGGCTGTGGACCTTCGCAACAATTGCTTAAAAGGCACCCGCATTGCACTCGGAATTGGTGGTGGCATTGCTGCCATTGAGGCTCCTCGAGTTGCCCGTGAGCTGAGGAGAAACGGCGCACATGTGAAGGCGTTTCCAACACAAAATGCCCTCCGATTCGTGGGGCTCGATGCCCTGGAGTGGGCAACCGGCCAAGAGGTGAGCGTGCAGCCATCTGGGCTTGCCGAGCACATCTTCGAGCACGATGCTCTGCTGATGTT
>JANQPW010000832.1 GCA_028285285.1 Silvanigrellales bacterium | reverse complement strand
CTAAGCGCAAAGTTGCTGCGAAGCGGCCAGCAACACGTCGCAAGACGACTACCGCTAGAAAGCCAGCTTCCCGCAGAAAAACGACTGCACGAAAAACAGTTCGACGAGTGACTGTTAAGCGCACTTCCCGGGCTCGGAAGGCTGCTTAAAGCCTGCGAATCATTTGCAGAGTTGTTTTTGAAATCGCCTTTAGGGCGATTTTTTTTGTTCTGTGGGTGGGGGGTTCAGTGGCAAACAAGAGTGGCGCCTGCCAAGAAGGCACTTATGGGGTCTTTTCGAGGCGACTTGGGAAGGTGCAGGCTTAGAGCTGCTCTTCGCTTGTTCGGGTTTTGATCTCCGACGTGAGACGCCCGAGCAGCTCAGAGGAAACAGCGACAATATCTTTATCTTGTAAACCGTAGCTTCTGAGGTCGCGAAAAATGTTTTCAGCGATCATTTTTGGCATATCGCTTTTTTCTTGGCCTGTGCTTTCCGAGTGAGGAGACAAGGTCTTCGTTGTGGCTTGCATTTTTTTTCTCCACTTCCACTAAGAGAGATCCCGTTACAGGGTAGTTGGGCTGTTCGCTAGCACTAGTCGTGCCAACTTGAGATAAATTTATAACTAACAGTAATTATGTATGAAATTTAGAGTGAAGTGTTGAATGTTTCATCAATCCATAAAGAGTGTTGTATTCATGCCACGAGTTGAGCGCATTGTTGTCTCTTTTTTCCAACAGCCTTGAGTTTTGTGGTGAGGATCTCAATTGAATTCGACAGCCCCCTGCCCCACCCCTGAGCCACATCATTGGCGAGCAGGGGGGTTGCACCCCGTGCCAAGGCCTTTTCCCATTCGGAGCGAGCTCTTGGGGCTCAAGGAGCTTCCTCCTTTCTCTTGCCAATGGAGAGTCGTCATTTTTTTCAAAGGGCAGTGCTCTCGCTGCCCTGCCCAATTGCAAGCTCTCGAAAGATTTCAATCGCAGAACTTTGGAACCTCGTCTGTGCTTCAGTTTTTCATTGTTCGAGCACCCGAAGATCTGGTGGAGCACTCCAAGAGTTCTGAGATCAGCTATCGTCAAGTTGTCGACAACACAGGTGAGCTCTTCGAGAGAGCTGCGTTTACCCAGTTTCCGGCCACATTAGTGCTGGATCCGAATTGGCAGGGAGCGGCTTTCTTTCCTGGAGTTGTGCGCTTCGATGATCCTCCCTTTGAGGGTCTATCAAATTTTTTGGCCGATCGTACAACCGATGGAAATAATTATTTTTACAGCTTTTTTTTGGTATTGGCGTTTGTTGCAGGAGCCCTTGTCCTGAGATTCATTCTTGCACGGCGGCGTTGAACAATGCTATAAGTCGGCCAACTTTCAGGGTTTCAAATGGCGTTTCAACACTGTGCTCAAACAGTGAGTTGTTCGGTGTAATTTGGCAATTTTGCAGAAATTTCGAGCACTCCTGACCCGCACAAAAGTGATTGACTCAGTGGTCCAACCGACTTAAACGTCTCAGGAGTGCGATCATTGAGCCCATGTGGATATGTATTGTCGAGCAGGAGATTTCTAAATGGACATGCACGAGCTGATCAGGCAGATGGAGAGGGCGGAAAGGATTTGGCCAGACGACAGACCTTGGGCCATCCAAATCCTCTCAGGATACCTGCACATCTCTCCGACTGAACTGCTGAGCTTGTTTCGCCAAATCAATCCTACGCTTGAGTCGGAACGGGAGCAGGTGCTTCCGGAAGATCTGCGCCTGCTCAGGGCCCATTGCGAGCGTATGGTTGAAAATAGTTCGAGCGAGAGCATTGAAGACAAGCGACGTGAGCAGGCTCGGGCGAGAAAGACCATTCAGTCCCTCATTCCGAAGATCTCCGAGCTGATGTCGAAGAAAGATGTGACTCGTGCTCTCAACACGTACATTTACATGTTGGGTGAGAGCGGGGAAGTGGCGACTCCAGAGGAAAAGGCTCAGTGGTATGAAGAAATGGGCCGTCTTTGTTTGAAGATAAAGCGGCACCCCAACGAAGCTGCAAGATATTTTCGCTCTGCTGTTCATGCTCTCAGTCTTTTGGAAGATGCAGACGGCATTCAAGATCTTCTCGAAACCTATGACGAAGACTTCGAGGGTGATGAAGCCCGTCGCTCTTGGGACATGGTTTTGAGCACGGGCCGCGAATCTCTCGACAAACTTGCCTACCTTTCCTGAGCCTTTCTGACCAAATCCGTCAGGTCGGCAATTTGTGAACTCTTGTGT
>JANQPW010000830.1 GCA_028285285.1 Silvanigrellales bacterium | reverse complement strand
TTTGCAGCAAGCGAACATCTCCACCGTTTTGGTCACAGGGCGTGCCGCTGGGTATGCGCTCGCCTTGTTTTCAACCCTGGGCGCCAACGCGTGCATTGCCGAAAACGGCGGAGTGATTTACCTCGCCGAAGACCCCGAGCGGCCCTTGTGCCGGTGCAGCCCCGAGGGTGAGGGACCGATATGGACCCACCCCAAAGAAGGAAACCGAATGTCTTCCTTTCAGGCTGAGGGAATGCGGCACTTCAAGGATCTTCAACAGCAATCGCTGCTGCCCAACAACCTTGGACCCACCCACGACAACCTCTTTCGGTTGTCAGACTTCACCTTTTCAATCCAGGGTCTTCAGAAAGAGACATTGGCACAGGTGGCAAAACACCTTCAAAGCCAGGGTCTTTCGTTTGTGCACAGCAGCATTCATGCCCACATCATGCCCCCAGGCCAAAACAAGGGTGAGGCCCTTGAATGGCTTTGCCAAAAGCGCGGTTGGTTGCTTGAAAACGTGCTCACGGTGGGTGACAGCCCCAACGATGCTTCACTGTTTGCTCCTCCTTTCGCCTCCCATTCTGTGGGTGTGCGCAACCTGGAACTCCACCTCAGCGAAATGAGTCACCTGCCGCGCTACCTCACCGAGGGGCCGGAAGGTGAGGGGTTTGTTGAGATTGCTCAGGTTTTGCTGGACTCGCACAGCACTGAGCGAAAGTCTTGATGGAGCAGCCCCGATTCTGCAGCAAACTTCTTCACCAATTCCCAATGACGTTCTCCACGCGCCTCTCGCACCGTTCCTGTCTCAGAATCTCCTCCCAAAAGAGCGGCAACATGAATGTGAAGCCAGGCAAAGGGATCCAAAATCTCCACGTTTTGGGGGGTCGGACCACCCGATGCAGGAGCAGCAGCCCTCAGCCGCGCAACCGCTTCGATGGCTAAAAAATTCACCACACGGTCTCGCTGGGCGAGCCCCCAGAACACCTCGATGTTGGTGGCAACCCCCTCGTAGCTGCCCCCCTCAGGCTCGCAAAACTCCTGGCTCAAACGCCCGCCCGGAAGACGAGCCGAAATGAAAGATCGGGCTTTCTCAAAGGGGTCTCGCTCCTTCGCGCTTGGGCTCAGTTCATCGGAAGGCCACTGCGCAAGAGAGCGGAGCGCTGGCTCCGACAAAGCCTGATCTTGGAGCCTAAGCGCAAGCACTTGGGTTGTGCCCAAGGCGCCCACCAAGCGAAGAAGTTCGGTCTTGTGAATGGCATGCACTTTGAGTGTGGAGTACTCCTCTTGATAGATCCAAGCCAAGACATCTTCCACGAGATCGCGCCACAAGCGTTCCGAGCTGGCTTTGCTGGCATTGCTCACCTCGAGCGCCACGGTGTGATGGGGTTTGAGGCAGCCACCTTTGGTTTCTCTTTGAAAACAGTACTCCAGCAAGCTGTTCTCCTTGTTCCAAAACACGCGAAGGGGCAGCTGCGATGGAGCACCCTCTGGAGAACTGCTCGTTCCCGCTGGCTCAGGTGCTGTTCGCGTCATATTTGTGTTTTGCGCCCTCGTGGCACACCCCAGTGGAACCGCCATCAAGCAGGCAAAGATCAACCAGGCAAGCCTTGTGACGGGGGAAGCGGAAAAAAGAAAAGCAAGCATGACAACGGCTCCTTGATACCGTGTGCCGAGGCACACTCAAAACACAACCCTCCAAGTGTACGCAATTCATCAGAATTGTGGGAATCGGAAAGGCAGGATCTTGACCCGTTGGCCCTCGGGGACAATCTCCCCAGAATCGGTACCGGAAACACTTGATCTTCAGTGCTTTCTGGCTCAACCTCGCAACGTCTCAGCACCACGAGGAGGAAGCAAGCATGAGTGCACAGAACCCCAACACCCCAAACAACCCACCATCTGCAGATGTCTATGCCGGGGTGAAAGACTACTATGGGAATGTTCTCAAAGCGAAAGAAGATCTCAAAACCTCCGCTTGCTGTTTGGCCGAAGCAGTGCCTGATTGGCAAAAACCCTTGCTTGCGAAAATCCACTCCGAAGTTTTGAGCCGCTTCTACGGTTGTGGCTCTCCCCTCCCCTCCGATCTCCAAGGCCTCACGGTGCTTGACCTGGGTTGCGGCACCGGGCGCGATGCCTACCTGCTCAGCCAGTTGGTGGGAGAGTCGGGAAAGGTGATTGGTGTGGACATGACCGAGGAACAACTCAAGCTTGCCCGTGACACCATGGAGCACCACCGAGAAGCTTTTGGTTACCAAAAATCAAATGTGGACTTTCGGCAAGGTTTCATTGAAGACCTCCGCGCTGCCAACATTGCCGACTCGAGCGTGGACCTCATTGTCTCCAATTGTGTTGTGAACCTCTCGCCACGAAAAGACCTTGTTTTTTCTGAAATGAAACGCGTTTTAAAACCCGGCGGTGAAGTTTACTTCTCAGATGTTTTTGCGGATCGCCGCATTTCTGAAGAGCTGCAAAAAGACCCTGTTCTCTATGGAGAATGCCTCTCTGGAGCTCTCTACCTCGAAGATTTTCGGCGGTTGATGGCGCAAAGCGGTTTCAACGACGTGAGGGTTGTTTCCTCGTCTGTGCTAGATGTGCACGACAAGGAAATCGCTGCCAAACTGGGAGACATTCGCTTCTTCAGCAACACGGTGCGGGCCTTTGCTGTTGAGCTCGAAGACCAGTGCGAAGATTTCGGTCAGGCTCTTCGCTACAAAGGAACAAGTGAAGGCAACCCCCACAATTTTGTGCTCGACAACCACCACACCTTTCCCACGGGTGCTGTTGTGCCTGTTTGTGGCAACACAGCAGACATGATCCAGGAAAGTCGACTGGGCAAACACTTTGAGGTGTTTGGTGACAAAAAGCGCCATTTTGGCCTCTTCGACTGCGGCCCAACAAACTCCACAGTCAAGGCTTCTTCTGAAAGCGCTGCTCAAGATACCGGCGGCTCTTGTTGCTGAATGTTCCGTTTGCGTTACACTACTGAGGAAACGAACTGCCGAGCAACTTCAGTAGGGGGCCTGAGACCTTGCCTCAACACTTTCGCATCAGCGAGGAAACTCGCAAACGCTGTGCCATCATTCCCGCCGATGAAAGAACACTTCGACAGTTCAAAAGCGTCTCCCCAGAATATTTCTCTTATCTGCTAGAGGCACCCGAATCAGTCACTTTTTCACTTTACTTTCATGTGGAAAATGAACTGATTGAGTTCATCAAGCCCAATGAGCTTTCACGAGAACTCCTCACCTCTTTGGTGAAGGCTCATGACCGTGCTCTTGACGACTCAAAGATCTGTCTCCGAAAAAAAGATCTTCCTGCATTTCTGGCATTCATGAACCGCATTCGCAACAGCAAGATCACCCAGCTGAAGCATTCCCTGCCAGGCCTCAACCCCCAAGTTCTTGCTGTGTACGAGACGCTCAGCGGGGCTAGTCAATTGGTCGTGAAGGGCGGAATCGACAAAGACGCCGCCAGCCAAATTGAAGAGGCTGCCGCAGCCCTCATTTCAAATCAATTGGGAGCCGAACAGAGCGTTGACACGCTCTCACAGTTGGTTTTGTGTGATCCGACCCTTTACGACCACAGCGCTTCCGTTGCGATGTTTGCCGGCTTGATTGCGGGTCAGCTGAGAAAAAAGGAAGGCCTCAAACTTCCCTTTGTGAACTCGACCCAAGTGGCTCTCTCCGGGCTTTACCATGACGTGGGAAAGACCTGTGTGCCCAATCAGATCCTCAACAAACCGGGAAAACTCACTGACGAAGAGTTTGAAGTGATGAAGACACACACCACATTGGGTTACCAAGAACTGCTTTCAGCGCAGCTGAGTGGAGTGGACATCGACAACGCCGTTGCCAGAGTTGCGCTGGAGCACCACGAGCGCTTCTCTGGGGGTGGTTACCCTATGGGTAAAAAGGGTCGCCTGGAAGACAGCAAAGAGGAAGGCATCCACATTTACTCCCGCATTGTTTCCATCGCCGATGTTTACAGCGCCCTTTTGATGAAACGCATCTACAAGGAAGCCTACGATCCCAAACAGGCCATTGACATCATGAGAAAAATCGCCACTAAAGATTTTGATCCCGATGTGTTTGCGGTTTTTGAAGAAGTGGTTTCAGAGGTTGTGCAGAAATCTGAAGATCCTGACCACCATGACCACAACCACAGCGGCCGCATCATCCGGGTTGGATAACAACGTTCAAGATGGCGTTGGAGCCCGGAGCGAAGAGATTCGACCGTTTTCAGATGAACTCACATCATTGAGACAAGAATGTTTTCAGCTTAGCCCCATTCGTTGTGGAGTCGTACGATGTGGTTTCGGTGCGCCCCACGGGCATCACACCAGCCGCACCACCCACGCGTGAAATGCGATCCAAAACACCCGTAGCCGCACCCTTCAGCAAAGTTTCTGTGGAGAGGTCAGCGCCCCCTGCTTTTGTGGCCGCGTCATGGCAGCCCGAGCGAGCACAATCAGTGGCCACAAAACCCGAGACATCCGCATACGCCACGGTTGTTGTGGTGGAGCTGTCATCGTCATCACTCGAATCATCGCTGCCACAAGCAGCCACCATTGTCACGCAACCAAAACCCACAGCCGCCAATGATGCCAACTTCATCTGTTTCTTTATCAACATTTTACGAAACTCCTCAGTGTTTGAACCCAAACCACCAAGGTAAAGGCTTTGGCGAAAAAATCAAATGACGGACTGAGGAGAGTCAAAGTCGGCAAAACGGCAGCCTTTGCCGCCTGTGCGAAACTTTTGGGGGAAAGCCGGCAAGGGTCACCGTTTCTGCCGCGAAAGGCCAGGCAAACTGAAGGTTGAGTTCACCCTTTCCACAGGAAGCAGCCTCATGACCGGTACGGTTCCCCTGACACCACTGGCTCCAGTAGCCGTGCGTCACATTCAAGATCCGATCCATGGCAGCATTTCTCTTTCGGAACACGAATCGAAAGTGGTGGACCACCCCCTGTTTCAGCGCCTCAAG
>JANQPW010000829.1 GCA_028285285.1 Silvanigrellales bacterium | reverse complement strand
CCTCACCGCCGAAGGTCAGTGGAGTCGTGTTTTTCCAAAGGGGTGTCGGCCTGCCCCCATGTTCTGGGGCGAGGACCATTCCACTTTTTCTTCCGACTGGGAGTGGTGCGCACGGTGACTCTTGTGGTTGTGGGGGGTGGCATTCTTGGTCTTTGTGTTGCTGAATGCGCGAGCCGCTGGGGGCAGCAGGTGACTGTTGTGGACTGCGGCAAGAAGCTGGCTGGCTCACCGGCCGCAGCCGCACAGCTCGGCCTTAAGGGCCAGAGTTTGTTCCGCAGCGCTGACTTTGGTTGGAAAATTGCCGGCCAGCGCATGTATGAGCGCTGGCTTCGAGACTGGCTTCCTGGGCCCGACCTCCCCTCTTGGTTTCGGCGTGGCGTGGGAAGGGAGCGCTTCCTGCGAGATGCCGACGTGCTGCGGCAGAGTCAACGGGTGCTGAAACACGAACACGCTGTGGTTGACTCTGATCCTTTTTCCACTTTTTGTGGACCGTCGCTTGTTGATGTTCAAGCGCAGCGCAAAGAAATTCCCTACCGTCATGAGGCGGCTGTTGATGCGCCGCGGCTGTTACATGAGCTGCGTGCGCAGCTGCAGCGGAGAGGCGTTTTTTTTCACAGTTTCGATGCCCGTAACATCTCGCTTTTGGCAGATTTGCGGCCCAGTGGTGTGGTTTTAGCTGCGGGTGCTTGGAGCTTTGAAATAGCCCGAGAGTGGGGGTTATCGGGTGTGGAGCAGGGGGCTGTGGCTTCCGCGCGACGCTTGACCCTGGGAAGCACTCTCGATTGGAGTGCGGAGTGCTCTGCAAGTCAGTGCTTTGATTTCTCAAAGCATGTTGTGGAAACTCTCGTGGACCTCCAAGGGGGAGCAAAATGCAGCCTCACGGCACACGAGTTCGGCACGTCCATCACCTCCACTTCAGCGCCATTGGCAGATCTGGGGGAGGTGCGGGGAGAGCTCCTCCAGCAGGTTCAAAAGGCTGAGGCTTTGCTTGACTTTGTGATGCGGTTCACCAGATTCTCGAGTTTGGCTGACGGTTGCCGATCACATCAACTTCGCACTGGGCTCCGAATGCGGGCAAGCTCGCAAGATGTTGTGGTGAGACAGTGCCCGCGCAGAGCCGGTCTGCCCCCGGTAATTTTGTTCACCGGCGCCAACAGAAGTGGTTTTCTGTACGGTCCCGCGCTAGCGCCGCGGGTGGTTCAGCTCCATATTGAAGGTGCACGACGGGTGCACTGACTCAAAAAGGAGCGCACAGTGCCGTTCTTCTTGTTCTCTTTGCGTGGTCTCAGTCTGGTTTCATTCGGTGGCTTTGGGATTGTTTCGCTGGCCATTGCATCTCCTCTCCTTCGTGAAGACAACCACCGGTCGAAATTTGCTGGAAATGAAATGGAGCGTGTGGGTGCCTTTCCCGGTTACGAGCAAACGGCATCCGCCGCGGAGGGGCAGGAAAACTCCGGCACAGGAAGCGAAACGCGATCCATCAGAACCCATGACTTTTCAAAGAGCGCGGGGGTTGGAAACCGAGCGGTAGCAGCGCAATCTGCCCATTCTTCTCAGGCTGTGGGTCGCGCACAAAAGATGCTCCCTGCTCAAGTTTATAAGAATGCACCACTCCAAAGCGTGTTTCTTAACGGTGAAAATGTTGTGGGGCTGAGAAATCAAACTCTTCATGGCGTCACAGTTCGCTTTGACGCACACGGCAACATCTCCATTGATGCGCCTCACTACGAAATTGAGTATGACACGAGCTTTCACCCCTTGCTGCCCGAAGAACTGCCGCAGATGCAGAAGCAACGCAGTGCTCTGCCTCAACCTTAGGGCAGTGCGTAGGGGCTCGGATCTTCTTCTCCACCAACGCTCACGGTGAGTCTCCAAGCCAAGTAGTCGGCCAGCAGGAAGTCGTAGAGTGTGGCACGGGGATCTTCTGGAATTTCACTGAGCAGTGCGAGCATGGCCTCGCGGTTTTCATGGTTTTGAGCTCCGAGGAGATAGATTCCGCGGATGAACTCTGCAAACTGGAAGTGGTAGTTGGGAACGGTTTTGTATTTTGTGAACCAATTTCGTGTCTCCTGACCAGCAAGCTCTGGTTGTTGGGTCACATCGAGGGCCCTCACACCATCTCCGACCCTTTGCTGTGAGCCACTTCTCTCATACCAACGCCGAAAGTGCTCCGGTGCGTTGCCATGGTTGATTTTGAGAGGAGCGCGAACCATCCAAAGAAAAGAGCCTTCATCGTCGAAAGACAGCGCCAGGTTTTCGAATCTTTGAAGCCAGGTGTCTCGAGAGTCTTCTGTTGGGCAAAAGGCTTGAGGGAGGCGATGGCCCAACCCACCAGGGCAGTGGAGCAGAGCCAGAGCCATTTGGCAGTTGAGCAGGTCTTCTGGTGTGCAGTTGTTCCAGTGAAACTCAGCTCGGTCTTTTGCCTGTTCCGTATTTCCCACAAGGGAGTTAGCCGTTGTCAATGAAATCGCATCTTCCTCACGCAGTGAAGTTGCGCTGCTCCGAGCGACCTCTTCAAAGGGTGCGAGTGTGGCCCGTCGTGAGCTCTCATCGAGGAGTGATCGCAGAGCATTGGCGTCGGTTGCAAGGGAAACACCAAAGTAACTTCCGTTTCTCAAATACTCGATCTTCTGCGTTCCGCGGTGGTGAATGGCCACCATTTGACCTTCGTTGTTGACAAGAGGGCCACCACTCGTACCGGGTAGGGTGAGCATTTCTGAGCTCAGGTAGGGAGGGCTTTGGTTCACTACTGTTCCGCTAATGGATTTTGTGAGAAAGCCCAGTGGTGCGGCGATCAGGTTGAGCTGGACTCTTTGTTCGTCGCTTCTCTCCGGAAGATCCGCGAGAGAGAGAAAGTGAGGATGGATGTGAGGTGCTGTTGTTGTGTTGCCACGAAAGACTCGGAAGATCGCAACATCGAGCTTCTCGGAGTAGGAGTGTGGCAAGAGTGTGAACCAGCCTGAGGAAGGTGTGGAGGTGGTTGGGGAGGCAGTCCGGTGGTGATCCAAATGAAGCCTCACCGTGCACCCCGAAAGAGCGCACTCGTGATGCCCCAGCACATGTGCATTCGTGAAGAGCAGAGAGGGATCTTCCGCAAAAGCTCCTGTTCCTACAGTTCCATCTAGCCTCTCAATTTTCACAACAGCCTGAGCCGCAAGTTGGAGACTCTCTGAAGCTGTGGAGATGTTTTTGATGAGTTGAAAGTTGCCCGGTTCGAGCAAGTCGAACCCTGGCACGGGAATGCGACCTTCATTCCCGTTGGGGCTTTGGTCACCATCACCACACGCAGCAAGCAAGAACACGATCGTTGAAAAAACGAGATGTTGATTCATATGCGCAATCCATCACAAGGGGTGTGCACCCAGTGTAACGGAGCTGAGGTTCTTGTGCCAACGGTTGGTTCGGATCAATCCGACTTTGACTTCTGGTTCTCTTTCAGAATTTCGCGACCTGCTTTTTTGTCGGGTCCAAAGAGAGCAGCGCAACCCATGAGCTTGTTCTCATGGTCGAGCTGTTCCGACTGAAGTCCAGTTTCTCCACCCGTAACAACAGGGAAATCTTTGCCGGCCTTGGATTTTTTGTCATAGGAAAGAGGTTGTACTTCTCCATTGGAAATGCTCACAAGCGGAACCGTGTTGGGAAACTCTTCAAGGCTCAGCTCTTCCGCAAAAGTGGTGCAGGGGTACGGGCGTTTTTCTCCTTTTACAGAGTAGCCACAGTAAAAACGCACCTCGCCATCGTTTTTGGTGTAGGCAAATTTGCATTGGGCCCGAAAGCCCTTTTCATCATCGTCGGGAGGATCCCAAATGCGGGAAGGCATCTTTTCTTTTCCGTCGAGCGTGATCAACTCGAAAAAGCGACAGTTGTAGTGCAGATCGGCCCGATCAATGGGATCGTTGATGTTCACGCAGTAGCGCAATGGTGGAACGGCGGGCTCCTTTTTTGCCGCAGAATTGTCTGAGTCTTCGGCGTCAGTGAGCCTCAGCTGGGTGCTCGATGTGTTGCTTTTTTTGTCTTTTTGTTCGATTTCAATAACGATATAGCGCCCCTGAAAGGGATCGTTCCCATCACTTCGGGGAGCTGTTTGAGCCACAGGTGCCGCACAGGCCGCAGCTGCCATCAGGAGAGGAAGACAGTTCGTGGTGGGCTGCCACAAGTTTCGCATGTTCCTGAGTACTCCATCGGTTCTGGTCCACACTCCGACGCTGTCGTATCGGCATTTTCAATGAAAAGCTAAAAGAGATTTTTTTTCTTATGTGGTTTTCAAGGCTTTTGTGATGAAAACACCTAGGCTCTGTGATAGGGCTTTCGGTTTGGAGCCGTTTGGTCATATTTGGTAGGGGTGCACAAAACATGAAAGAAGAGTTGCGGCAGCATATCGGCGATTTTGAGAGGGGCTTGTTGAAAAACCGCAGGCAGGCCCTGCTCGACTCCATGGGAGACACGCCTTCAATTTGTGTTGTTTGTTCCTCAGCTGAAGCCCCGACTCCCTACGACAAGGTTTCTCTCTACAGAGCCGATCAAAACTTGGCCTATCTGTCGGGTTGTTCTGAACCGGCAAGCGTGGCCGTTTTTGTTTCCTGTGGTTCTGTTCGGCAGAGCCTTTTGTTTAAAAAAGATAGAGACCTCCAGTACGAGCTGTGGAACGGACCGATGATGTCACTCAAGGATGCCCACGAGTCGCTGGGGTTTGATCATGTTCATGCCCTTTCTGAGTTGGAGCATGAACTGACCAAGGTGTTGGCTGAGGCTGAGCGGCTCTATTTTGAACCGGGCACCGATGCCGAGCTGACTCTGCGGGTGCAAAACAGTGTGGCTGCTTCCAGGCGTAGGCGTGTGGGTTTGGAAGTGCGAGAAAGCCGTCATCTGTT
>JANQPW010000814.1 GCA_028285285.1 Silvanigrellales bacterium | reverse complement strand
AGGTTGTTTTCGTTTTGGGAAGGTCTGTGGCTGCTTGGCCTTTGGGGTCTTTTTCCTCGGAAGTTGCGGGAGACGTTTCTTCCAAGGAGGCTGTGCCTTCTTCGGCAGTGGGCACTTCGTCTTCGGGAAGAGGCTGGCCATCGCATCCAACCGACAAAACGGTTGTGGCAGCAAGCCACAGCAGTGTCTCCCGTGTTGTGTGTTTGTTGCTCGGGCCGTTCATGTTCCTCCCACTCCCCAACACTGAGTGGATTATCGGCTGGAGGAGGGGCTCAGTTGAGAACTGTCTGAAACTTCTGAAATCTTTCTGAGAACATGGAATATCTTCTTGTTTTTACAAACTTTAATGATGAAGTGCAGCGGAAATTCGTTGGTCAATCACAAGTGGCTTGAGAGCCCCTGGATCACGTCGTCGTCAAGCTCGCTCAAAAACTCTGTTACTACCGAAGTTGGCAAGTTGAGCACTTGCGGCGTATCGGGAACTGGTGCTGACTTTTGAGAGCAGATGGGTGGCTTGGGCCGTCGTTGGCTCGTGGAAATTTTTTTCACAGAGGCTCGGGGGCAAAAGAAACTTCTTGGCTCAAAGATCTGTTTTGTTAACAGGTGGTTAGTGATCATTTTGAGGTGCTCGCTCAAGTTTCGGAGCTTTTTGGCGATTTTCTCCCTCAGGTAGAAGAGCAATAGCATTCGAGGCTTTTTTGGCACCTCCGAGTGAGGTGGCCAAGAAGTGAGCGACAAGAGCTGGGGTTGAACTTGTCAGGAAATGTGGAACAGCAAATCAGACAAGGGTTTTTGGACGAAGCCCGAGAAACCCTCGAGAACATCGAGGAGATTCTGCTCGAGCTTGCTCCTGGGCAACCAGAGCCCGACGTTATTGCCAGACTCTTTCGCCATATGCACAATCTCAAGGGCTCAGCGGCCAGTATGGGGCTGAGCCTCTCCGTTCGTTTGATCCACGTTGCCGAACAGCTTGTCTCACAGATTCAAAAAGGTGAGGCCTTTGTAACAGACGAGAAGATCAGGCTCCTCGTTGAGGTGAACGATGTTTTGGGCCGCTGCTACAATGCACTCACACTCGAGAGCTTCGAGGAGCAGATTGACTGCGAAGACCTGATTGCCCGAATTGCTGCTGAGGGCAATGAGTCGGACACAGGTGCAGCTCCAGGTGATGGGTCCAACACAAGTGCTCGCGATCCTTACACGAAATTGCAAGAGGCCCAGGCGGGCGATGTGATCTTTGCTGACGAGCTCGATCAAGCAGCTCCGGCTCCTCAGCCTCAGCGGAAAACACCTTCGAGCGAGGCTCAAGGGAATGGCCTGGGCAAAGCGACAAACCAAACTCTTCGGGTGAGTTTGCCAAAAGTCGATGCACTGAGTGATCTGTCGAGCGAGCAGCAGATTCTTATTGACGCGGTCCGATTCGAATTGAACAATTCTCCGGCGAACTCCGATCCGCTTCGGGTCCACAGCCTGATGGAGAAGCTGTGCCGCACAAGCCAAGAACTTCAAAATCGGGTGATGGCTCTTCGGTTAGTTCCGTTGAGCACGATCAGTCCGAAGATTAAGCGTGTGGTGCGTGACACGTCGCAGCAGGTTGCCAAGCAGGTTCAGTTGGTCATTCAAGGTGATCATCTGGAAATTGATAAAACCCTTCTTGATCTGCTCAACGCACCTCTCAATCACATCATTCGAAATGCGATCGATCACGGACTGGAGTCTCCCGAAGAACGGGAGCAGCTGGGAAAGGACAAAGAGGGCCGTCTTTCCATTGATGCGAAAGTGATTGGATCGCGCATTAGACTCACCATACGAGATGACGGAAAAGGTGTTGACACAAAAGCCATTGTGAAAAAGGCGCGTCGTTTGGGAATCCTTTCCGAGGAAGAAACGCCGAGTCATGAGCAGTGCCTGGAACTCCTGTTCCACTCTGGCTTTTCAACTCGAGAAGAGGCATCGGAGATTTCCGGCAGGGGAGTTGGGCTCGACTCGGTTCGAGAGGTGGTCCGGAACCTGAATGGAACGGTTTCTATCAGCTCAGAGACTGGAAAGGGAACGACATTTCAGGTGGAGATTCCCACCAACTTCGGAGTTGTTGAGGGCTTCGTTCTGAAGCGAGGTCAAAAGCGCTATGTGATCTCGGTAGATGAGGTCAAAGAGTGTCTGGCCGCTGCAAATTACCTGAACACTTCTGTTCAGCAGGAGGGCTCGGAGATTCTCAAAATACGCGATGAGAAGATCAGGTGCTTTCACCTCGGTCAGCTACTGGGTGAGACCCCGGCAACAGCATCTCCTACCCTCATCATCACTCCCCTGAGCGGTGATCGGTTTGTCGGTATTTTTGTTGATGAAGTTGAAACGCAGATAAAGGTAGCTGCCAAGGCTCTGCCGCGAGATTTGAGCAACAGACCTGGGCATGTGGGAATTGCCATTCTTTGGGACGGCCAGCCAGCTCCCATCGTGAGCCTCACAAAGCTTGTGTCGAATCACTTGAGTCATCAGGAGAGGCAATATGCGTAAATCGTTTGAAGACGATCTGAGAATGATGGTCTTTAGTTCCTCCAACCAGCTCTATGCCATTCCTCTGCTCGAGGTTCGGGAGGTCATCGCGAATCAATCACTCACGCCCGTCGCATTTTCTCCAGAAGCGTTTAGCGGAATTCTCAACCTGCGAGGGAACGTGGTTTCAGTGCTTGATTTTCAACTGAGACTAGAAGGAAAGCCAACGGTTCCGAACCCTGAGTCTTCCATCGTTATTCTCGACAACAGCGACCAGGCCATTGGCATTTTGGTCGACTCAGTCGAGTTTGTGTGCGAGTTGGATCCCGCATCTATCACGAGTCCAGAAAAGATCGGTGAGTCTGCCGGTGCGGAGCACATCTCGGCCGTTGCCCACCACAGAGAACGCATCATCCAGATCATTGACAGTCAGAAAATTGTTCATTTGCGCACGAAGAGTCCAAGTTTTGCCAACGACGCAGCCTCGTGATGTTGGTGTTTAGTAAGAGGGGTATGACAGTATGCTGAAAGATCTCACCTTAGGACAAAAGATTGCAGCGGGTTTTGTGATTCTGAATGTCATTCTCGCCACCGTGGGAGTGATGACCTATATCTCGCTGAGCGAGGCCCGGAACAGCTTTACAAAGTACCGCGAAATGACGCGAGACGTAGGGCTTGTTTTCGACTTAGAGTTTGAGCTTCTGAAGGCTCGGATGGATATGAAAGACTATCTTATTGGGCAAACAGACAAGGCCTATCGAAAGTTTGAGGGCAGTCACGAAGCTCTTATGGAGAGCTTGGCCAAGGCTAACCAAGAAATCACTGACCCACAGAGGGTCTCGCGCATCAGTGATGTCATGACGAAAATGGAAACCTACGATGAGACCTTTGCCGAGGTCTTTGCCCTTCACAGAGAGAAAAAGTCGGAAATTGAAAAAGCAACACATTCGCTGAAGGTGATTCATGGCGTTGGTGAAAAAATGGAGAACAGCCCTGATGTGGCGACCCGCTCGGAGGCCATTGCGGCGGTTGCTCAGCTGGTCGCCCGAGTGATGGCAGCTGAAGGTGCTTACTACAACTATCTGCTCAACAACCAGCCTGAAGACGCTGCGAAGGCAATCTCCACAATAGAGGCCTCTCTCCCACTTGTTGACAGTGTTGAGGCGGTGGTGGATGCGAAGTGGTTCGGTGATCTGAGCACCATTCGCGGGGAAATGGAGGGCTTCAAACAGAGCGTGGCCGCTATCCGATCATCGGCGCAAAGGTCAAATGACATGATTCGGAGCACGCTCGAAGTCATCGGGCCGGAAGCTGGAGAATCCATTCTCTGGGTTGCAGATGACATCAAGCAGCAGCAAGCTGTGATTGAGCCGGAGGTTCGGAATGCCATTGACACCACAATATTGGAAATCGTGGTTGCGTCTGTGGTTGCCATTGGTCTTGGTTTGTTTATTGGGTGGGCCATAACACGTGGGGCTGTGAACTCGGTGACGCGAACAGCCAACCTGCTGACCCAGACCAGTCGGCAGATATCGAGTTCCGCCTCTTCCCTCAAAACAACTTCAGCCCGCCTTGCGGCATCGAGTGCCGACCAGTCGAGCTCATTGCAGGAAACCAGTGTGTCTATTGATGAGCTCACAGCAATGGTTAAAGCAAACACAGAAAATGCAAACCGGTCGCTCGATGTTGCCGAACAAAGCAAAACAGCAGCGGAACAAGGATCCGCTCTCATGCAAAACATGTTGGATTCCATGGCCGTCATTAGTGAGTCAAATGACAGCATTAAGTCTCACACGCAGAAGAGCAATGAGCAGATTTCTGAGATTGTGAACGTAATCAATGACATTGCCCAAAAAACTCAGGTTATCAATGACATTGTTTTTCAAACAAAGTTGCTTTCGTTCAATGCTTCGGTTGAGGCAGCTCGTGCCGGCGAGCATGGCAAGGGCTTTGCGGTCGTTGCAGAAGAGGTCGGTCACCTTGCTCAAAAGAGTGGGGTTGCCGCCGGTGAGATCTCCGCGCTCCTCACTGAAAGCACCAAGAAGGTCTCGCAAATTGTTGAAGAGTCAAAACGATCCATTGAGCGGCTTGTGGAAGAGAGTCATGCACGGGTTGCTGAAGGGAACAAAGTGGCCGCAAACTGTGGGAAAACTCTGGGAGAGATTCTCGATTATGCTGGTCGTGTCAATTCCATGCTCAGCGAAATTGCAAGCGCAAGTAACGAGCAGAGCACAGGAATTTCACAGATCAACATCGCAGTTGGGCAGCTGGATCGCATCACTCAGGAAAACAGTCAATCAGCTGATGGTCTCTCGGTTGCGGGAAGTGAGATTGACAATCAAACGAAGAAATTGGGAACTGCAGTCGAGGAGCTGCGGCGTTTGGTGAGCAGAAGCCCTAGCGACGCCACGACTGAGACAAATCCCCAAGAGTTTCTGGTCGGTGATTCGCGGAGTTCAGACTATGGTCAAGTGCTCAACCTGCCCTCGGCGAAACCGGCACGTGACACCACCCCCGTGAGCAAGGCAGTCTCAACTTCCCCTTCTTCTCAACCGTCTCCGAACAACATTTATGACGATGCTCCATCGGGTGATCACCCCGACTTCGATGAGGGTCGAGTTGCAAACTCCTAGT
>JANQPW010000799.1 GCA_028285285.1 Silvanigrellales bacterium | reverse complement strand
CTCGAAGAAGATCGCTTCATGTTTTCCGTTTGCCAGGCCAAAAGGCTGAAGATCTGATTGGATCTCTCTTATTCCATAGATTTTGAGCAGTTCGTCAGGACAAGCCTCTTTTTTGCAGAGGTTGATGAGTCTTGTGTGATTCCGGCGAATGAACTTTTTGACCTCATCTTCCACTGCGTCGTTCAGAACTTTGAACACAAACTCAGTGGGTCCAATCTCTGCTGAGAAAACAGTGCCCAGGCCTCCGCCGCCAATGTGTTTGGGATCTCGAATGAAGGGAATCTCTTCTGGAAGAACCACTTCATTTTCTGACTCCATTTCAGAGACCCGCGGTCCTTTCGGAAGTGCGAGTTCATCTCTGCAGAGATGTTCCTGTTCAGCACCCTGCTTCTCTTCGGATTCTTTGTTGAACGCGGTGGCAGACTTTTTTTCCTGGGTGAGGTGGAAAGGAACACAAGCAGGAAAGAGAAAGCATGCAAGCCAAAGTCTTCCAAAGATAAGCCTGCCGGATGACATCAGTTTCCTCCCCGAAGGAGAATAGCACATTCAGGAAACCAGCTCTTTTGCAGCGAGATCTACCCACAGCCCACTGTGATCGGAGTGCTCTCTGTCTTGACCAAACAGCTGAGCATTTGAATAAGCGGCAACAGCATGAGAACTCTCGTCTGGAGGAAGAAACAGAAGAAAGTCACTGCGGCGTGGCTCACAGTTGAGACGTTCCAAAAATGGGATAGATTTCGCGACGGGAGTTCCTCCCACCCAGGTGTGACCTTCCTGATTGCTCTGAACGTTCTTGGATGGGCTCCAAAGATCCATAAACCCCACCTCTTTCAAAATCCGAAGCGGAGGCGCTTCGGGATCGCAGTGGAAAGAGCCACACAACAAAACCGCTTCTCCCTGCCGACGAAGAGACCGGATCCAAGACACCAATTTCTCCGTTTCTGCAACGCGGCGGCTGCTGGTTCGCCGAAAGTGTGATTCTACTTGTTCAGCTTCTTTGTCACTCAGTTCTCCACACCGTCGCGCATTCTCCAAAAGCTCCAGATTTCGAGCAGAGGCCCAGTGACCACAGTGAAGTTGCGTGTTCACAACCAAAAGCCCTTTTGAGACCTCCTTGCCGCCCAACAGGTGGCTCAGCGATCGAGCCGGCAGTCGGGCCGCGATAGCACAGCGTGATTCTTCGATCTGAAAGGAAACAAGAGACGACAGCTGATGAGGCAGTCGGAGTGGCTGCAGCCGGGGTGTTCCCGACAACCTCTTTTTTCCCACAAAACTGGCGCCACTGCCGCTCGGAAGCAGAATGGCCAACCCTTCATTGAGATTAAAAGGCGGGCCCCAAAACAACTTCAAACCCTGATTGGCAGCCGCGTAGAACACTTTTTTTGAGAGCTTCTCGGCATACCAATAGGCACGAAAAGGGAGGGGGTTCACTTCCTGCAAGCAAATGATGCCTGCTTCCACACCCCGTAGGAGCTCAACCTGCTCCTTGATTCGTCTGTTGCGATCTCCGACCCGCTCTTGCGAAGGTCGAAGAAGCAGGCCTCCTTGGCTCAAGCGATGACTCGTATTCCAAGATGCGACCCGCAAAACTGGAGCAGAGCCTGAGGTCTCAGTAGCGCTCATAGCGGCGACGCCGATCCGAGCTTCCACGCGAGCCGCGGTTTGGGCCAGAACGCCCGGAGCGAGAGCT
>JANQPW010000770.1 GCA_028285285.1 Silvanigrellales bacterium | reverse complement strand
ATGCGCGTGGTGCTCAGGAAGGTGGGGTGGGTTGCGAGCGCGTAAACCAGTTCTTTAAAGCTGTATTTTGTGGCAATAAAATACTCTGTGAACTGTGTTCGGAGTTCTCTTTCTTCGTTGTAAAATTGGCGGCCGATCAGCCACTCCCAGACGTTCTGAACCGTGCAGGTGGCAAAGGCTTTGTCGGACTGAATGATGCGGGCCAGGTCGGACACATGGGTTCCGGTTTTTCCACCAAAAGTCGTTTCCACAGGCGTGCCCGGTGCCCCGTAGAGATCTCCTCCCTCACCCCAAGCTCTGAAGAAATCAGCCAGCGGATCGAGAGTTGCGTGACAGCCGGAACAGCCCGGTGTTTCTCGGAGGTTTCCGGGGTCTTGAGGAAACACACGCGGGAGCTCTGCTGTGAACTTCCGACACAGAAGGCGCTCGTACATGTTGTTGGCACGTGTTCTGTTTTTTTCGTAACGGCGCAGAAATCCGAATGTTGTGAGAACACCCGCTTGCTCGTAGGAGTCTCCGCTGTAGAACAACTGAAAGCGTGTGTCTCCCAGCTTCACGCTGCTGATTTGCTTGATCAGGTCTTTTGGAACCTTCAGCGAGTCGAGGTTGAAGTGGCTCGACTGTTTGTAGAAGTTGGCAATGGCGCCATCAACCGCCGTGATTCCGGGCTCTACAATGGCTGTGTAAGGGTAGTTTTCCACGGCAACGGCCGTTGCAATGCCAGCGGCCTGATTGCTGAGGGATTTGATGATGGTGAAGCGCGAGTCATAAACCTCGCTGGTTCCCAGCTCGCTGTTGCGAGCCTCGTCTTCGTTCTCGTTTTCAATGAAGCACCGGCTCAGATCGGATCCACAGGTGCGGGCCACAGAAGGGCACACCCACACGGCCATATTGGGTCGCCAAAAGGCGGCAACAGGCTCTTCCCAAGCAGCGGGGCAGTAGTTCGTTTGGCGGTTGCGGTTGTTTTCAGAGCTGGACCAGGTGCAGCGGAAGCGACCGTCTGAGCTATCGCGGCCACAGATGATGCGGGCAAACTTTCTGGCTTTGCCATCGATGTCATCACGCTGCAGCTCTTCGAGGTACTCAATGGGCAGACCCACCCCGAAAATTCTCTGATGATAACGCAACACAGCATCGTAAAACTGCGGGCTTTCAATGAAGCTGCGCACGGCTTGAGTGTAGGCCTCACGCGACTGAGCATGCGTTTGAAACTCTGCATCGGTGGGGATGCCACCGTTGAGAAGGAACTTCGCTCGTTTGAGCCCACGTGTGTAGTCTTCAGCAAAAGCTGTTTGCTTTGCGCAAAGAAAAGAGAAAGCGAGGGCGAGTGCCGCCGAGATCAGTTTCATAACAACAGGGCCTCCGCATCAATAGAGAGGGCCACGCACACGGGAATGTAGCTTCGCAGGGTCACCTGGCCACCTTCCAACGAAAG
Organism: Silvanigrellales bacterium; assembly: GCA_028285285.1. Lineage (GTDB taxonomy): Bacteria > Bdellovibrionota_B > Oligoflexia > Silvanigrellales > Silvanigrellaceae > JANQPW01. Next base: position 244 of record JANQPW010000770.1, on the reverse strand, counting down.
GTTGAGAATGTCTCCCAGGTCGTTGATGATCTGATCGTTGATCTGTGAAGACGGCAAACCAATGAAGCGTTGTGCGAGAAACCTGAGGTTGGTCGCTGTGTCGGAGGCGGCCGCAGGAAGAATGGTTGTCCACCCTTCGTGCCGTGAGGTTGGAGCCACCAAGCCTTCGCAGATTTCCGAGGCGACCTTTTGAACTGCCAGAAGTGAAGTGGAGTCGTAAGTGAGCTGAGGGGTCTTTGAGAAG
>JANQPW010000746.1 GCA_028285285.1 Silvanigrellales bacterium | reverse complement strand
CCGTTCAGGCTGCGTTGCAAAAGAAGGGTCTGGGCGGAAAAAGTGCCGCCCAGATCATCAAACTGGTGGAAGACTTCTCGAAAAAGTCCGACAAGAAAGAGTCACGTGAGCTGTACGCTGCGGTTGGAAAATCTCTCCTTCCCGATGGGAAAGAGGCTTCTGCTGAGGAACTGAAGGCACTGGCCTCAGAGCTAGCCCCCCTTGGAGGGAGCAACGCAAGCGACGCACTCGGCGGCCTGCTCTCAGAGGCGGCGATGGTCAGCACAGATAGCCAAGCCGTCGCTGAGATCGTGCAGTCTGCGCTCGATATGCGCAGTGAAAGCCTAACCGATCAAGGGCTGAGCGGTGACGAGGTCGACCTCGAGTTGAAGCAGGTTCTTGAAACAGCTCTCGAACAGCAGCCGGTCACCGCGCCCGCATCGCTGCTCAGCGAGGCCATTGAAGTCGCTCTCGAAACCAGCACAACCATTCCCGACTCGTCAAAAGCCGGTTTGGCAGCAGTCGCCGAACCCAAGAAAGACGCAGGCCCGGGAAATGGTTCCTCGGGGAACCTTCCCGCAGTTTCAGATGACGTCCAGGTTGAAGCACCGCCGCCACCTCCAGCAGATCCGAGCAACCCAACCGACGTTCAGCTGAGTGAGAGAGAGCGCACCAGCGCAGTTGTCTCCTTCAGCACCGACTCAAGTGCACTCGACGGAGTGAAGTACTCTCTCATTCAAGATGAAAACGGCGCCGAAGCTGCTTCATGTGATCGCGATCCAAGCTCTGACTCAGCTGCAGGTACCGTGAAACTCTCGGAACTCACACCCGGAACGGCTTATCTCTTTCGCATTTGTGCGCACAGCGCGGAAGCAGAAAACCCCTTGTCTGAGGGAGTCACCCTGAGCTTTTCGACACGGCAGGCCCTACCACAAGATCCGTCAGACATTCAGCTCAGCTCGAAAACAAACGATTCTCTCACGCTCACATTTCAATCACATGCCAGTGCCACAGGAGGTCACAGAGTCTCCCTAGTAGCCGGTTCGGTGGCTCCAGAGAACTGCTCCACAACCTCGGCAAGTGTGGCAGCTGGAGAGTCAACTGTTTCCCTCTCTGGGCTCGATTCGGCCGCCACCTATTCGGTGCGGATTTGTGCGCTCAACACAAACGATCCCCAAGAAATCTCAAGCGGAGACTCAGCCACTGCAACTTTCACCACAGATTTTGACCCCGACCCCACGGATCCCACAGCTGTGACGATCAGTGGCCTAGACGCAGTCTCTGCGAACTTCACATTCACCGAAGGAAACAACGCCGAAAATGGTTCGGTTTACTCCCTCACTCAAACAGCAGACGTTGCTTCGGCACAGCCGTGCAGCGACTCGCAACCCACGGCTTCCGGTTCGCTTGCGCTAGCCAGCCTCCAGCCCTTCACCGACTATGTGGTGCGCATCTGCTCCAAGAGTGACCGAGCAGAAAACACCTTATCTACCGGTGCTGTGCTCGCATTCAAAACACACGACGAAAGCCCAGAAGCTCCTTCGCCGCTTGGCGCTACCTCCATTACCCACAACTCAGCAACTGTTTCTTGGGCTGCCTACACAGCGGAGCCTGCAGAGATGCGTTACTTTGTAGGACACCCCTCTAGTTCCGACACTTCTTGTCTCACAGGCACGGTCGTGAACCCCTCGCTCGGATCTGTTGCGCTCACTGGATTGGACCCAGCAAGTGACCACAAAGTGGTGATGTGCTCCTTCAACCGAGATGTCAGCACCAGCGTGACACCGTTGTTTGAGATCCGAAGCGCCAACTTTCAAACCATTGATGCCCCCCCACAAAATGCGAGTTCGTTGGCTCTCAGTAGTTCCACGAACTCATCATTGACGATCTCATTTGCGGGGCACCCCACGGCTACAGGGGGTTATGACCTCTCCTACGTAGCCGGTGCTACCGCACCGGCAGATTGCTCAAGCGTGGCCCAAAGCATTGCGGCTGGCGAAACAAGCGCTGTGATCGGCTCCCTAGCGGCTGCCGCTCAATACTCCGTGCGCATCTGTTCAAAAAACACCAACTCGCCTGTGGAGATTGCCGACGGAAGCGGTGCCACCGCCTCCTTCACCACTCGCTATGATCCGCCAACTGAAGCCTCCGGCCTTGCACTCAGCGCACCCTCTGCCGTGCGCATCACCGCAAGTTGGACCGTGGGTGGTGGATCAACTTCCACCCAACGTCTCGCACTCCAGGCGGGAGCAGCACCTTCCGACTGCAACCCTGCTGCTGGGGTAACTGTGGTTGGCACAGCCGAGTTGGGGATGGCATCTTCCCACACTTTCTATGGGCTGGATCCGTCCACCACCTATCACGCACGACTTTGCTCACAGAACCCCGATGGAGACGAAAGCTCGGGAATCACGGCCAGCACGGCCACGCTGGCCTCCAGTGACGCGCAAGCGGCCTGCGAGGAAGTTGGTGGGCAAGATGCGACGTGCACTTTGAAAGATGGGTCACTTGCCGATGGTTTTGTGCTCACTGGCTCGGGAACCGTTACCTTACCAGCCGGACGGACAGTCACGGTCAATGGAACAGGCCGCATTGAGGTGGCAGGCAATCTTGTTGTGGATGGAGCCCTGATCGGAAACTTTGATGCTCTTGTGGCTGCCAACATCACTGTGAGTGCCACCGGCTCGATCAGCGCCAATGGCCGCGGCCATGCAGGAGGAGTTGGCCATCAAGATGGTCAAGGACCCAGCGGCGGCAACAGGGGTAAGACAAGCAATGCCTGGAGGCCCTCCTCTGGAGGAGGGCACATCGGCAAGGGCGGGCACAGCGGAAGCTATGATCGCGTCTTTGGAAATGGTGGACACGCCAACAGCGCCTCAACCTATGGAAGCGGAGGCGGCGGCAGCACAGGCGCCAATGGCGGTGCCGGTGGTGGCGCACTCTTTATGGAGAGTTCAGGCACGATCACAATTGATGGCACGGTTTCGGCGAAGGGAGTCAACGGTGCTTCCAATTCAGGTAGCTCCTCCTACGGCTCGGGTGGTGGAGGTGCAGGCGGTACGGTGAGTGTCGTGGCCAGCACTCTCGCAGGCGCGGGTAGTCTTGATGTTTCCGGTGGCAATGGTGGGAGCTCCACTGGCACTTCGAA
>JANQPW010000741.1 GCA_028285285.1 Silvanigrellales bacterium | reverse complement strand
ACTATGTGAAACAGCCTGTTTTGGAAGCGGTTTTCATTCTTTACCCCAACCCCTATCCCAAGACCGCCCAAAGGAACAAACGCTTCCCCTTCATGCCGTTTTTGTCACACCTTTCCCACTGCATGTTGCCTGGAGCTCCCCTTGTGTTGGCCACCAACGAGCCCACCTATTTTGCAGAGGGTTGTGCCCAGCTGCCCCAATATTTTGACCTCGCACTCCTGCGCCAAGAAATCCTCGACCCCCGCTGCGAGCCCCGCACTCATTTCGAAAAGACTTTCTTTGAGCAGAAGGTGTTGTGTTACCAAGCAACATTTGTCAAAGGGGCTCCCTCAGGCTACAAGTCCCCGGAGCACCAATATGGAGAGAATTGACATGAACATTTCCCGACACCCACTTGCGCCGGTTGCACTTGGCCTGAAGATCCTTTTGCTTCTTTGTGTCTTTCTGAGCGTGCCCCAAAGCGCCGAAGCCCGCTCGCTTGAGGCTGTGAAAAAGTCGGGAAAGCTCAAAGTCGGGGTTGAGCCGGGCTTTCTTCCGTTTGAAATGAAACTGCCTTCTGGAAAGTGGGTGGGTTTTGACGTGGATATGATGACCGCCTTTGCCAAGACAATAGGCGTGAAGGTGGAGTTTGTGGACACAAAGTGGGATGGCATCATTCCGGCATTGATGGCCGGAAAGTTTGATTGCATTGTCTCGGGAATGACGATCACACCCGAACGCAAGAAAGCTGTGGCCTTTAGCGACCCCTACTACGATGCTGGCCTTCAGGCCTTGGTCACCCAAAAGACATTTCAAAAGGCAAAAACCCTTCAAGATCTCGACAAAAAAGGCGTCAAAGTGGCGGTGAAGCTGGGAACAACCGGTGACATCTTTGCGAGCAAAACCCTGAAGAACGCACAGTTGATGAAATTGGAGTCCGAGGCGGATGCGGCCAACAGTGTGAAACTGGGCAAAGCAGATGCCTTTATCTACGACAAGCCCTTCCTCAATCTTTTCACGAGCTCTCAAAAGAAGAGCGCACCCGGAAAAGAGCAGAATGCTCTTTTGTTGCTCGACGGGCTGTTGTCTCAGGAACAGTTTGGGGTGGCCATGCGTCCCAAAGACAAAGACCTTATGCAAGCCTTCAATGCTTTTCTGGCAGATTGGAAGAAATCCGGTGGACACGCTGCGGCTCTGAAAAAGCACTTTGTGGAGATGCCTTGGAAGTCTGAACTCAAGCACCTCTGGTGAGGAACTGCGATGCCACCTCGCACCCGAAAAGCCTGGCCTTCGCTGCTGAGCGCGCTGATCGTTCTGTTGCTTGTGGGCACCCTCAGTTTCAGTCTCTTGCGAATGGACTACGACTGGGACTTTGGTTTTTTGGCCTCTTACCTTTGGAACGAGGAAGAGCAGAAACCCGGGCTCATTCTCTTGGGGCTGTGGGGCACGCTGCGCATCAGCTTTCTTTCGATTCTTTTTGGCAGCATTTGGGGGCTTTTCCTCGGCATCATCCTCCATCTCAGAGAGCCTGTTTCCGCCGGTGCAGCAAAGCTCTGTGTGGATCTTTTTCGCAACACCCCCGTGCTGGTTCAGCTTTATGTGGCCTATTTTGTGGTGGGCACCGCATTTGATATTGAAGCGGAGCCAGCCGGAATTCTCACTCTTAGCCTCTTTTGCGGGGCCTACATCGCTGAGATCACAAGAGGACAACTTGATGTTTTTGATCGAGGGCAACTCGACGCGGCCCAAAGCCTTGGGTTTTCACCTTGGCAGTGTGCGCGGCACATTGTGGCACCCCAAGCGACCCGCCGCATGCTTCCCCCGCTGATTGGTCAGTTTGTTTCTTTGGTCAAAGACTCTTCTTTGGTGTCTGTGATCTCCCTCACAGAGCTCACGAAAGCAGGCCTGGGCATCGTCTCCGTGAGCTTCAAAAGCTTTGAGACTTGGTTTTTCATTGCGTTGTTGTACTTCCTCGTCAACCAATGCCTCGCAACATTTGGAAGACACCTTGAGCGCCGATTGTCGAAAGGTGAGGCTCATGCATAACAGATCTCCAGGTTCAGCAACCGGTGACGTTGTCATCTCGGTGAAGGACGTGAGAAAGGTCTTCCCCATTGAAGGTGGCGGAACACTCACAGCTCTTGATCGG
>JANQPW010000719.1 GCA_028285285.1 Silvanigrellales bacterium | reverse complement strand
CGGTGATTCCTTAAGAAAGCACATTGCCGTTGTGAGCCAAGATGTTGTGCTGTTCAACGCCAGCATTGCGTTCAATGTGGGTTTGGGAAGCGAGGGGGTTTCTCAGGAAGACATCCGTCGGGCCTGTCGCTTGGCAGGAGCAGACTCCTTTGTAGAGAAATTACCCGGTTCCTACGACTTTCTTGTGAGCGAAAAAGGCGAGAACCTCTCCCAAGGTCAGAGGCAACTGCTCAGTCTTGCGCGAGCTCTCGTTCATGATCCATCCATTCTTGTGCTTGACGAGGCCACCTCAAGTGTGGACCCCCAGGCCGAGCAAATCTTCCAGAGGGCCATCGAGGAAATTCTCGGGCGTTGCACAGTGATTGTTGTGGCACACAGGCTTGAGACCATTTCGAAGTGCCGCTGGGTTATGGTTTTAGAGGGCGGAAAAATTCTGGAATTGGGTGGTTTTGATGATCTGATGAGCAGTCGAGGCGCCTTTTGGAAGCTCAAGGGGAGTCAAGCTGCTCTCACAACCGAGCCACAGTGAAGGGCCGATGACGACGACGCAGCTTGCGTTCAAGATCTGTGCCGTGTTGTAGGAAGCGAAACGATCGAAAAGAGGTTTTCTTTCTGCCCTGAGGCCCTGAGCTTTTTCCACCCGAAGCTGAGACATAGGGTAGTGCCACGAGAGCGCTCAGAATTCCAACTCCAAAACCAATGCCGTGGGCCATGTAGCTCGTGGTTTGGGAGTATTCGCTTGGAAAGAAAAGAACCAAAAGAAATCCAGACACTCTCACAAGCTTGTGCGCTGCGGAATGTCTTGTTTCTAGCGAGAAGTAGAGAGACACATAGAGACCAACCATGGCAAACACGATGCCCGAACTTCCAATGAGTCCTGTGTGGGTCGGCATTGTCATGAGAGTGAGTATTGTGGTGACCACTCCTGCAAGGGCTGGCATTATGGGAAAAGCTAAGGTTCCAAAGTGACGCTTGAGGAGGTACCCGAAGCCAACAAAACCAAGAAGGTTAGAGAGCAAATGAGCTCCATCGCCATGTGACATCATAGAGAGAAAGAGCTTGTCAAAACGTCCTTCGGAAAACAGGCTGTGGGCGCTCACTGCGAAGCTATCTGCTGGGCTTCCCCAGTCGAGAAATGTTACGAAAATGACTGAAAAAGTGCTCAAAAAAACAGTCAAAAAGCTCGGCTTGTTACCTAGAAGGGTTGGAGGAATAGTCTTTCGAGGGGTTGGAGTGTGGAAGTCGGTCACATCGGGTGCACCAGGTAGGCCTCGTTCGAGGTCGTCTGTGTGGTAGATCAGTCCTCTGCGAGGGGGGTGCCATCGTAAACGTTGGCGGGAGGGAATCTGTGATCCGGGGAACATCTTGAAACTCCTCACAAGAGAGTGGCTCGCCAAGAACCACTCCCGGCGTACGGATCAACATAAGCGGCGTTGCCCAGTGTCAAGCGCAATTCTGCTCAAAATGAAGTGCTCATGGTGAGGCCCACAAAGGGTGCTGTTGTGGTCTCACCAGTGCCCGTTCCTTCAAAGGTGGCCTCTTGGCTCGAATAGGCAAAACCAGCTTCCAAATCAAGGAGTTTGCGTGTGAGATCGAATATAACCGTGACTTGCCCTTCAATTTTTGTACCCAAGGTAACGGTTTGATTGTTGGCCTCTTTTACATCAAGAGGAATTCCACCTCTGGCGTCGACCTCCAGAATGACACTCCTTGTGACATTCATGATGAGACCTGTGTTTGCACCATATTTGTTGGCAAAAATATCGGCGCTAGAGCCATCGGCGCGAGTGGCCAGGAGTTTTGTGCTTCCGGCAAAGCCACCAATGTAAAAGAAGGAAAAATAGTAGCGAAAGATAAACGCCAGATCTTCTTGACTGGTGCTCGTGCTGTTTAAGGCATAGGTGGTTTGGGCTGTCTTGTTTTCTAGGTGAACAGAGAGGTTTTTGTGGTCTCCAGCGTAAACATTGATGCCATAAGAGTAGAAGAGGCCAGTGTCATTGCTTTCAACAAGCCCGCTCTTTGAGGTTGCCCAATAAGCTCGACCCCCAAGGCTGAGAGTGGGAAGCTCGGGTTTGAGTTCTGCCGCTGCCATTTCTGGAAAAAGTACTGTTGCGACGGCAATCAACAGCAGAGGGGCACTGCAGCGTGAGCTCCATCTTTTCCTAAGCCCAGAAGGGATGATGTCAGACATCAGACTCTGCAATTTCACACCTTTAAAGTACCGAATGTGTCTCTTCTTCGGTTGCCCTGCGTATTTCTTAAGGTGTATTCAACGAAGGTTCTCGCGTGTCACTCACTTCATGGCCACGAAGCCGTTAGCTTCAAAGCAACCGACCCATTTGGAGGCTAGCCTCTCTCTCAGGCTTTCGACGTCTGCTCGCTCGTAGATGAGCACATTTTGGTAGCCCGACTGACGGTCGGTGTTGGTCCACAATGCAACCCCTTCGCGGCGAGACTGCATGTGCTGGCTATGGCCAGAAGGTTCGGGCGGATTTTCGCAACTCGACTCGAGGAGACCCCGAGGCGCAGGCCGAGTTGTGACAATTTGATTGAAGGAAACCTTCGAGTCGACTTGGTAGGTGTTGAAACCGATTTGGGGGCTGCCGTCCGGGCCAGGGCATTCAATAATATCCGTTCGTTGGGTTCTCCCAAAAAGATGAGAAACAACGCAATCGCCAACCTGAAAGCTCCAGGCGGTGTTTTGGAAGGAAGCAGGCAGAGGCTGAACGGGGGTCAAAGAAAGGAGGCTCCCCCCTGTTGGATCGAACTTGCAGGCCACGACCAGAGCCAGCGAAGAGACAATTGTAGCTTTTTTCAACATATTTGCGGTTGTTTTCATGGTGAACCTCCCACATCTCAAACCGACGCACTTCCCCTATCGTCAGAAATTTCGCCGATTTGGGGCATGGTTGAGCCAATCAGCCATTTCAAAAGAAGGGGGATCTTCCCCAGCAGCCAGAATTGTGCCAATTTGTGTCGCATCGAAGGTGGTTTTGGGGGATTGTCGTGCTTCGAACTGGGTTCAGCTTTGGTGGGAAGGTGGGCGATCTTTTAGAGGGTGAGCTGCTGCCCATTGCTGCCACCTCCGCTTTGCCACAGCACTCCGATGCGGCCACCATGCAGCTGGCCCTCCGTGCTGCCATGCGAGCAGTCGGAATTAGCTCCCCCAACCCTCCGGTGGGTTGTGTGGTGCGAAAAGATCACAAAATTCTTGCAATTGGCTACACCCATGCGCCAGGTGGGCCCCACGCCGAGCGTCATGCTGCGCAGCAAATGGGAGTCGAGCGCTTCCCTGCAGGTTGTGAGGTGTTTGTGACCTTGGAGCCCTGTTCCCATCAGGGGCGCACACCGCCCTGCACCGAGCTCTTTCCCAAAGAACCCTGCCGTGTGTTGGTGGCCACGGAGGATCCTTTTGAAGAGGTGAAGGGCCGCGGGCTGGAACTCCTGCGGCAGCAGGGGCACCGCGTGGAGGTGGGTTTGTGCGCTGTTGAGGCGCGTGCCATGTTACTCCCCTTTCTCACAGAAAGTGTTCAGCAGAGACTCTTTGTCGGCCTCAAGTGGGCACAGAGCCTCGATGGTTGCTTGGCAGATGACAGCCACCGTTCGCAGTGGCTCACAGCCAAGCCCGCTCAACGGATCAATCATTGGCTGCGGCAAAAATACGATGCGCTGGCGGTTGGCTATGGCACTGCCTTGGCTGATAAGCCGTCTCTCACAGCAAGGGAACTGCCAAAAGGCATTGCCGCGCAGCACCCTCTCAAGGTGTGTCTCGATCCCCGGGGGAGATTGCTCCAAGCAAGTCCTTCTGAAAGCAAAACACTCTTGCAGAACGTGTTCTCTCCAAAATGGCTTGTGCTGTGTGGACAGTCCAAGCAAGAGCCCCAAGCTCCCTTGAAACACCGAGACTGGGGCGGTAACCGCATCATCGGTGTTTCCACAAGTGATTTCACAGCCGATGTGGTGCGGGCTTTGAGACTGCCTGAGGTGGCTTCTTTTGCAGGCCGAGAGAGGGTGCAGAGCTTGTTGATCGAAGGAGGTGCTACTATTTTAGGCGGGTTTTTGTCGGCTGGCTGCTTTGATGTTTTGCACACCTTCACCGCGCCCGTGATTTTGGGAGGAAGTTCTCACCGGATTGCCTCTGGCGACTTGGCCATAGACTTTCCCCAGCTGCTTGCCCAGGCCGAGCGACTGTCACTTCTTCAGTGCTTGCCGGTGGGGC
>JANQPW010000715.1 GCA_028285285.1 Silvanigrellales bacterium | reverse complement strand
TATCGATGGCGATTCAGCGGCGCGCAGCGAGATCGACAGTTTCCCGATGCACCTTTACCGCCCAACGAATGTATTCAGATTCAATAGTTAAGAGGGTTTCGATGACTTCACCAACCGATATCACACGCAATCGCCGCCGTGCAAAAGCTGCAAAGATGGGAAAGCTTCGCAAGAATAAGGTTCGGCGGTTGGGAACAACTCCAGAGATTTTTAAGCTCGACAAGCCTGTGCAGCAAAAGAGCAATTGATAAAAACGAGAGAGGAGGTCGTGAGACCCTATGCGGAGACCCAACAAGTTTAGCCAACCTGTCGACCAGGGGCCAAGAATCAACGACAAAATTCGGGAGACCGAGGTTCGTCTGATCGATGGTGAAGGGGGACAGGTTGGAGTTGTCAGCATTCAGGAAGCCTTAGATCGTGCAGACGAGGCTGGACTGGATCTGGTCGAAGTGTCCCCTCAGGCCAAACCTCCCGTTTGCAAGTTGATTGACTACGGCAAGTACAAGTATCAGCAGAGCAAGAAAGCCCATGAGGCCAAAAAGAAGCAAGCTGTTGTGGAAGTGAAAGAGGTCTCTCTCACGCCCAACACCGACGTGCATGACATCAAAACGAAGCAGAACCACATCCGCCGTTGGGTGGAAGGTGACCGAAGCCGTGTGAAAGTTTCTGTGAAGTTTCGGGGCCGTGAAATGTCTCACCAGGAGCTGGGCTTTCGCGTGATTGACCAGTTGCTCGACGGTATCGATGACATCGTCACCAAAGAAGGACGTCCGCGCTTTGAAGGCCGTCGCCTAACCGTCACTCTCATGCCAAAGGCTGAGGTTCCTGCTAAGACTCGGAAAACGTCTGGCCCTGCAGCAGAGAAAGGTGTTTCGGGTGCTGCTTCTAAAGATAAGAACTCTCCACCAGCAGGCAATGGTCCTACCATTGTGACTCCAAAGCTCTAAAAGTGAGCGCGTATGAGTGAACTTGGGTCGCAAGAGCTGGCACAACGTTTGAGTTCACTCACCCGATACCTGAGTCAAGACATTGGTGGTGGCCCGCGGCTCGTGAAGCTCAATCATGTGATCAACATGCAGAAAGGTGGAACATTCCTTTTTGTGCTGCTCATGATGGTGTTGTTTCAGAACTTTTCCACTGAAATGTGGGTTTATTTAGCCCTTCACGGAACCTATGGCATTTGTTGGTTGTTGAAAGATGCCACCTTCCCCGACCAAAACTGGCAGAAGCGGGTGACCGTTGGCGGAGCCTTTCTCAGCTTTGCCACAGTGCTGGGGCCTTATTGGTCTTTTTCTTGGCTTCTGGCTTCGGGTATTGCTCGAGGTGGAGAGGCGGTTTCACCCGTCGTGATGGCAGCAGCCATTGCGCTGCACACCTTTGGTCTTGTGGTCATGATCGCGGCTGATGCCCAAAAGCACTACACCCTGAAGGTGAAGCGGGGCTTGATCACCGATGGCATGTTCAAATGGGTGCGCCACCCCAACTACCTTGGCGAGATGATGCTGTATGGAGCCTATGCCGTTTTGGTGGGGCATTGGTTTCCTTGGGCTGTGTTGGTGACCATTTGGACCCTGGTGTTTTGGGTCAACATGCAAATGAAAGAGAAATCTTTGTCGCGCCACCCGGGTTGGGCTGAGTACAAGGCTCGCACGGGTTTGCTGCTGCCGCCGTTGAGCCTTCTCCTCAAAGGCCGAGTTGCCCAAAGGCAAGTGGGTTCTCAGCCCTGAGTCAGTTGGAGCGGTCGAGCAAGATCTTTGCATATTTTTCTAGCTCTTCACGCCTTTCAAGAATGAGTTGCCCGATCCGTGCGGGATGCTTTTTCAAGAACTGGTTCGCTTCGAGTAAATTTTTCGGTTCTCTGTAGTCAGGAAATCTCTCACTGATCGTTTCCATGGCTTTAAACAGCTCCGCGAGAGAGCCAAGCATCTCTTCGCTGAGTTGAAAACTCGGAAAAAGGACCGAGTACATATAGTCAATAGGAGCGACCTCTGAGGTGGAGATGGCGCGGAGGGCATCGATAACGGGAGTTTTGTTGACGGGGTAAAGGGCCTCGTCCATCGCGGTTCTGCCCATGTCAACAAGCAGCGTCATGGCTTCGATGTCTTTCAAATGGGTTTCCAGTTGACTCCGCGAATAGAAAAACATTCTTTGAAACACAGCCCAAACTGACTTCCCGAGCTTTGTTTCATCTGAGTTTTCCACAAGGCCAGACAGAATATTGGTCATCGATCCGGCAGCGAAGTCAAGTTGCGAGATCAGGAGTTCTTCGGGATCTCTTTTGAGAATGTTCTGAGCTGTGTTCTTGAAGAAGGACTGAACACTGTGGTTGCCCCTTGGTGCATAGCGCCAATAGAATTCTGGAACATTTGCCCAGGCCTCCATCATTTCACGCGGCCAAAAAGCCTGAGACACATGGGCCGTGAGGTCATGGGCGTAGAGGTGACCCTTCTGAGCTATGAGCGTTTTCCTGCCAACGAAGTATCTGAGGAGCGGGCCCATTTTAGATGGAGGCGGCTGCTCCACGAGCTGAGTGACCAAAGGATCGGCTTCCTCAAGATCGTCCCAGTAGTCACCGTCCAACGCACTGAGCAAAATGCCTGCAGCAAGTGAAATGCTCTCCTGGGCCGGAAACTCAACCCACTCCACTTGGCCGCTGTCGTCTGTGGAAAACCCAAAACCGAGGGCTTTCATAGTGTGAGGGTAACTTCTGATAAGGTTTTCGATGGGGAGAATGCGGTTGAAGGGCAGATCCACACAGAGGCGCCATCTCGGATCCACTTTGTGCCGATCGAGAAGCTCCTTCACGTCAGGAGCAGCGCTTTTGCCGCCTGGGAATCGGGGCACGAAGCGGTGAATGCGGATAGCGGACTTGTTGGGGCCGCGCGTTGTTTCCCGCGTGGACACGTACTGGAGGAGGTAGTTGTTGAGACCCAGGCTGGCAGCATGTGGATTGTAGGCTCTATCGAGAGCTTCTACGCTGACGTAGTCTGGCCGGCCTTCACTTCTTTCCTGCATGCATCTCTGCAACTCGGGAAAATCAGGATGACCGCTGGGCACAGCACTCTGCAGCTCGGCTCTCACTTGAGCATCAAAGTCGCGTGATTTGCATCCCACCACAGGCCACCAAGCCATCAAGGTGACTCCCCAACGAAGCAAACCCCGCAAACTTCGATTTTGAACCATTGCAAAACTCCTTCACCTCACAACAATTTTCCATGAACTCTGGAAGGGCGTCAAACGCCACAGTTGTGTGTTCGCATGGTCGACTTTTGTCGAGAGTGTGAAGGAAGAGAGTTCTGGAGGTCAAGATGCTCTCACTCTTGGTCGGCAACCACACACGATTCAAAATTCCAGCTGGCCGATCCGTCTTGCTGGTTGACCTCAACATGCAGGCCTGATTCGGTCAAATCGATGGAGTAGAAGCCAAACTTTGTCATGACGTAGAAATGACCGGGTTCGGAAGTTGTGCTGCGGCCAAAGATCTCAATTTGGCTTCTGTCAGACGGGGTCGACATAGCGACGATTCCATAGGTTGAATCGTTCATGGTGCTGAGGTTTCGATCGAACCAGTTGATGACGCCTTCATCGAGAATGGTCAGAACGGCTGCGGGCTCACCGTTTTGGGCATAGTCTTCACCGTTGATGTCGAGTACGGCGGCTCCGTCGTTACAAACCAAAGTTGTTGCTGCGAGTGCGGCTTGAGTCAAAAGAAGTGGCATTTGTGTTTCTCCTACAAGAGGGTTTGATTCTCTTTGGACCTCCGTTGCCTTCAGCTTTTCTGAAAGGGAACGGCTCCCAAAGCCATGTAGGGGTTGTACAAAACGACTCCGTGGCCGTGAAGCCCAAGGGCACCAAAGCGGACAAAAGCGCCACTGTTTGGAGATGCATCTATCGAAATTTACATTAACTTTTGGTAAACTTCCATCGGTGCTTCGTTGGCAACATCGCAATACCGAGGCCGTTTCTCTCATTCAGCTGTGGGAGAGGCGAGCAAAACGGAATCGAACACCACTTCGTTCAATCGGTTTCTGAAACTGGTCACGGCAAGGCCCACAAAGACTTCATTGGCCAGGCTAACGGTTGTCTCGCCAATGGGATCACCCCAATCAAGACCGTCTTCAGAAACGTAGGCCTGAAAGGTGTTTCCACTCCTGACAAGGCGGAGCCAGATGGGTTTTGACCCTTCTAATGGCCCTTCATCAACCTGGCTTTCTCCGCCGGTTTCAGGGCGGCTCTGCAAAAAGACCCGATCGTCGCCCAGCACCTCAAGCATCACGTTTGCAGCATCAGGAGCAAGTGAGTCCCGAAACATCAGTCCGTACTTTCCCGTTCCACCCGAAACCACCCGGGCAAGAATCTCGCCATCGCCCTGCATGCGGGTGTGAGCGAAGTGGAAAACATCTTCATTAAAAAAGATATCTGAGCCTGATCCTCGCACGACGTAGCGATCGAAGACACGATCGACCGAACCGGCCGTGGGAGGGCTTCCAATATCAGTGCTGTTTGGCAGCTGAGGTGGCGGCTGCACTCGGATGTTGACAGTTGCAGCGTTGGAGTCTTGAGTGCCGTTGTTTACCAGGTAGGTGAAGCTATCGGTGCCAGAAAACCCGCTGTTTGGAGAGTAGGTCCACACACCGGTTTCGTCTCTTTCCAACGTGCCCTCTGTGGGCGGCGTGATGATCACAGGTGTGAGCGGCGCCGGTGCCTGGTGAAGGTTGGTGTCGTTTCCGAGGAGATCTTCCGCAGAAATGCGAAGGTCCACGTTTGTCGATGTGTCAAAGAGATCGCTTCCAGCAAAGGGTTTGATGGGCTCTGCGGGGAAGCCGAGAGCATACAGTTTTT
>JANQPW010000704.1 GCA_028285285.1 Silvanigrellales bacterium | reverse complement strand
CTCGAATTCCGGGGATTGCGCTCGAAGACAAGGTGCGGATGGGGCCTGCGCTCAAAGCGTTCACGCGAATTCCCTTTGCTCCCAAATCATACGCGAGGTATTTTGTGCACGATTCTAGAGCCGCCTTCGCAACCCCCATCACATTGTACCGAGGAACAACCTTTTCTGCGCCATAGTAAGACATACACAAAACTGAGGATCCCTCGGCCATCAGTGGCGCTGCGTGTCGAGTGATCTCGACCAACGAATAAGCCGAGATATCAAGGGTACGCAGAAAGTTCTGTCGTGAGGTCTCCACAAAAGGCTCACGCAGACACTCTTTCTCGGTGTAGGCCACACTGTGGAGAACAAAGTCAATTGTGTCCCACTCACGACGCACGGTTTCAAAGAACGCCTGCACTGTTTCCGAATCTGAGACATCACACGGCGCAACAAGAGGAGTCTTGTCAAGATTTTCCACCAGGCCTCGCACTCGCTTTTCTTGGGCATCTCCCAAAAAACTGAAAGCGAGCTCAGCTCCCTCTTGCGCGAGGCGCTCGGCGCAACCCCAGGCGATTGACCTTTGATTGGCCACACCCAACACGAGACCCCGCTTCCCTGTCATCAATCCTGTCACGTTGCCCCCTTGCGTTCTGTTTTCAGACTGGTATCACCGAAAAGGCGCATGTCGTCAACACGCGCCCCTGCATCACAGATGTCTCGTGCACTCAAACGGAGGGCAATTCGCTTGGCCTACACCTACCACAAAATTGAAATTGACAACCCGATCTGCAACCGCCGTTTCCACATTGCTTATGAAGAGCGAGAGAATGCGCCGCGAGCTCACCGACGTGTGGCCTGCCCTCACTGCGGTGTGACCGTTTTTGAGAAGGAAAACTTTCCTGAAGTCATTCTGACCCGTGAAGAAAACCTTGTGAAAGCCCCCGACGGTTCTCGCCCACTGTTGTCCTCTTGCACTTTCCTCAGTGAAGACCCCTCCGCCGACAAATGATGGCTCTTCACCTCGTTTGGTCTGCCCCTGCCATGGCCCTGCTTGCCACACTGTTTGTGATTTCTCACAATCGGCGTTGGGCGTCTCACCTCGACCCCTTTTTCTTTTTCAATGTTCTTTCCGAATGGCAAGACATGCCCAGAGAGGGCTTTCGGAATATCGGAAAAGGCGTGCTCGAGATCCTGATTCAACTCCCCCTTGCTTCTTTCCTTGCCGCATGGATCTCAGTGTTGAACAAGCCTGTCCTCCCCAGCGCCCTTCTCTTTGCACTGCTCATGCTCCTGCGGCATTGGGCCTTGATCCACCCACACCTTGCCGAAGGAGAACTCAAGCATTTCTGCAGAGAATGCGGCCTCTCAAAGGGTCATTTGAAAAATTGGAGACAACTCCGCTCGCGGCTGCCAAGGCCGCTGCACCACTGGGGCATGGGTCAGCTTTTTGCCCGTGAAGCTCTGAGCACTTTGACCACGACTATCGCCCTCGTTTCATTGGCCATTTGCACCGCAGAACCCACCGCCCACAAAACACTCTCAGATCTGGCATGCGAAGCCCTTTCCGTCAGTTTGGCTGCCACCTTAATGCAACTCGGATCAACTCTCACTTTGGGAGTCAGTCTTCAGCTCACCCTCCTCATGACGAGCGTTTTGGCTTGGCTGACAACGCACCAACTTTTTTTGAACGCCCCAGCCACTGTTCCCATGGGCACCACTGCCATAGCGGCCTGCCTCTCCCTGGCGTTTGGTCTGAGGTTTTGGGACGCCTTGCGCCAATCATCGAAAACGACCCTCAGCAGCCCCACCCCCTTTGCAGTGGAGTCAAGTCTGGCTCAGTCCGGATCTCTTCCCCAGCACCCCGGAAGCCGAATGGCGCGCAGCAACGCACTGGAGCTTCGACTCGAGGATATGGAACTTGGCACCACTCTCAAGGGGTCAGGGTTACGCTGGTCGCTGCGCTTCCTCTCTCAAAGAACTCTCCGCTCCGACTGGTCGACCGCAACACTAGCCCAGCTGTTCTTTTTCATCGACGCGTCTGCAGCGGCCTTTGTGCTCGCACTTGCCGATTAGGTTGCGCTTGAGAGACTTCTTCGGAGCACTTCGAGGGTTTCTTCAACACCTGCATAGCCCGTGAGAAACCAGTAACTCCAAGACACCACAAAAATCAGGTGACCCACGAAAATACCAAAGTGGCTCCACATCTCGACGCGGTCGCTTTGCTGCCGTGCGTACCGACTCCAGTGCATGGACTCGTCAATGATGGAATAGAACACACTGAGAAACACCATGACCAAAGCCGGAAACATCAGAAAGCTCCGATAGGTGTAGGCCATGGAAAGCAAAATGCAGCTGGAAATGCCCGCAAAGATCGTCACATGGTGCACCAAAGCCTCAGCTTTTTTGAGTTCTTCTTTATAGACCGTGCGATGCCCAATGGTGTCGAAGGCAATGGACACCGCAAAAATGGCGACACCCAGAGGCACATTCCACACGTAGGGCGGGTAAACCACTCCACCCCAGTGGCCCAACAAAAGAAAACCAAAGGTGACCACAAACAGGCCCAGCATCAACCCGACCCACAAAACATAGGCGACCCAATCGTTGACCTGAAACTCTGAAACACGACCGGCGTATATCTGCACTTCTTTCACAAAGGACGTCATGTCTTCCCTTCTTTCCGAGCAAGGCTATCTCAGACCACTGCAGAGGTGCCGAAAAGCGAGCTCCCCGGCTTTCTGAGCCGAGCAAAGATCGCCGGGATGAGACACACCAACAATCCCAAGGCTGTCACCACAACGGCCCACCACTCACCAGCCAAAATACACATTCCCAGTGGCATCACAAAGCTCAATGCATAAAGCACCACCGCCCATCGCTGCTGAAACCGTCGAGCACGTTGAGCCGACACCAAGATCTCACACAGAAGCATAATGCCCAAACCCGTGAGAAACCATCCTACAAAGTTCACAAACGGAGACTGAAAATAGAACGCCTCCGTGCTCCAAACCCAGTAGGGAAGCAAATGGCTCATGGCGGGATCAAGAGCCAGATCCCATGTGGTGAGGAGTGCCGCTCCAACCCCAACCCGAAGCACGACATTTCCTGGAAAGAGATGAGACACCCACACAAAAAGAGGAATCGAGGCAGCAAACCAGCTGGGGGGAATGATGTAAGGCACGTGCCCAAACATCTGCGGACCCATAAGCTCTGTGTACTCATAGGCACCAAAAATCCAACCTCGCGAGGTACCCAAGTATTCAACCGCAAAACCCAATCCGGCCACAGCCGCAAAAGCAGCAACGGTGCGCAGGGCTCCCAAAACGAGAACAGACCTCCACGCAACCAGAATCACAAAAATCGTGGTTTGTGCCAAAGCCAAGCCGATCATGGCAGGACGGTGAAGACCGGCCAAGGAGGAAAAACGAACCAGGTTTTCCGGATTGAGTGTGAAAAAAAGATACCCGAAAAGACCAATGCCCAAAAGCACCAACAGAAGCCTCAGCAACACCTGCTCAATCTTGACCATGCGAAACCCCTTTTTTTCTGCCAGGCCAAGACAATATCTCCTCAAGGCGAAAGGGGAAAGCCTGATCAGGGCTTATGTCCGACTCTCACTTGCAAATTGGCTGAAGTGCCGGCATCTCTGCTGTGTTCAGCTTCTCGAAGGCACTCAACACCCGAAGAAAGAGAGAGGTTCTGTGTGAGAATAGCGCTCTTGGGGGCCGGCCTCCACAACCAACTGCTGGCACTGCGCCTCCATGAGACTTTTGGGAATCAAATCTCGCTCGAGATTTTTGAAGCACGCTCTCAACTCACACTGCCAAAGGTCATTTCTGGGCACGCAAGTGACGCTCCGCGGGAGCTTGAGCCCTTTCTCAAACCCTTCTGGAAGGCTGAGTGGCCAAACTACAGTGTGTCGTTCTCAGAAAAGAATGGCGATGTTTGCCGACAGCTTGTTCCTTTAATCTACCGGAGTTTGGATCTCAAAAAGATCTCCTCACAGCTCCTGAAGCTCGCAGAGAAAGAGCCTTCTGTGCGCCTTTACCTTGGCCAGAAAAAAAGAGCTGAGGAGCTCGAGTCGGCCGAACTTGTCATCGACTCAACGCCACCACATCTGGGCCACCTCCACCGTTTTACGACTCCACCCGGAGTGCAACAATTTTTTGGACGGACCCTTCGTTTTGAAAGCCCCCATGGCATTGAGATGCCCACAGTGATGGACGCCTCAGTTGAACAACGCCATGGACTGCGTTTCTTCTACATTTTACCCTTTTCTCCGCATGAGCTTCTAGTGGAAGACACCCGCCTTCTCCAACGCTCCCAGGATCTCCACGATTTTGAACGCGGAGTTGACGAACACCTCGAACGCCTTGGGCTCGCGGGCCGCGCCCACACGGTGCTTCACACAGAGGAAGGACAGCTCCCTATCCCTCGGTCGGGTTTTCAGGACTGGCACGCGGAGGAAGATGAGACGCTGAAAGGGGGCTCACGCCGAACTCCCGTTTTGGTGCGAGCTGGATTTGCCAACGGATTCTTTCACCCCACAACCGGATACAGCATGCCTCATAGCTTCCGTTCCCTCTTGGCATTAGAAAAAGACGTTGCAGAGTCAGTGAAGTCGAAAGAGCACAGCGGCCAGCATCACAGGGCGTTTGTTTCGGAGTGTCACCATAACTGGAAAACATTCACACTGTTCAACGAACTGATGTTTGAGGGCTTTTCTCCAAACCAGGCTCACAATGCCTTTTCCTACTTTTA
>JANQPW010000679.1 GCA_028285285.1 Silvanigrellales bacterium | reverse complement strand
AGGTGCCCGAAAGAGTCAGTCTTTGGGCCTGAGGAGAAATCAGGTGGTAACGCACACCGAGACCGAGCGATTCTTCAACGAACCTGAGCTCCCCTGTTTCTGTGGTTGAATTTGCCTCGTTGGGAACATCGATCTGATAGGGAAGATGTTTGATCTCGGCCACAAGCAAGGCATCGGTGCGGGGAAACACCAAGGCCACATCAAGAGCCGTGTGGAGGTCGAAGCTTGGTGTTTGCAATTCAGGAATCACAAAGCCTCCCAGGCTTAGAGCAGCGCTCACATCAAGTCTTTTGGGAACCTCATCGCCTTTCGGGGCTTTGCGTTCCTGGAAGGGCTGCCCTTTGGAAGGGCTTACTTTTTTTGCAGGAGCGAAGGGATTGGGCGAGACCCGTGCGGAGAGCTGGTTCAGGGCTAAGTTCAGTTCGGTGATGAGGTAGGCAAGGTTGGTCGATCGGCCGGCCGTGTTGGCCGCAAAGGTTGTTTTGTTCGGATCTCGTGCCGCAGCCTCTCCCGATGTGAGGTCCCAAAAGTCTCGTTCGTGGTTGTAAGCGGCCTGAATACGGACCAACTCAAAGCGTAAGGAGTTGAGATGATCTGCTCCTCGTGAATCGATGCCAGGTCCGAGCTTTCCTGTTGGTCCGATCAGCTCAGTGTGGGCTTCTGCCACGATGGGAAGCTGATCGAGCAGTGCTAAAACAGCTAGCCACGATATTTTGCGATCTCTGAAAATCTGAGACGATGAAAGTTCAGAGTTGGTCACGGGAACACGAAGTTCGGCCTGTGGTCGAGGACCTGAAGGGCTGGGAATGGAAAGTTCAAGACTGAGGTCTGTTTCACTCCGGAGGAGCTCGAGTTTCCAGAGGTTCTTAGCTTTTGGGGCATCACTCGGGTTGCTATGAGCGACTCCAGCGGGTCTTTCAAAGCACTCAAAAGAGGAAAAAATCCCAAAGCCAAAGGGCCCTTGGCGTTTGAGAAAGAGGGGGCCAATATGTCCACAGGCTTGCTCATGACCCGAGGGAACAGAGATGATGAGTTTGTGGTTTGCGGAATAGCTCCCGCTTGCGTAACCGTTAGATAAACGAAAAACGCTGTGTGCACTGAAAATGAGGAGGGCAAAGAAGAACCAACGCTTCCACATCACGGTCGGTTTCAAATTCCTCCCCTTGCCACGATCCAGCGTGGCTTCTGGCTTGCCGAATAGAGATAGGCGCAGTTGCGGCGGAGGAGCTCCCGGGTGTCCGAAAATTGTCGAAGAACCGAGTTTTTTATTTTCACATCTTTTGAACCGCACATGGCATGAATGTTTCCAGCTGCCAAGGCTTTGCTCCAAAATGACTCCAAAGGTTTTTGGGTTGTGATTATGTCAGTGTAACGGCCTTGGAAGTAGAGATCAGTGTGAGCTGAACTCGCGATTTCGTCAAATAACTTTTGGGGTTGCAGTGGCTTTGCAGCGTCAAAAGAAAGAAGGATCTTTCCTTGTTTGAAAAAGTGAATCGCGGTGGGTGAATCCGATTCCACGTGCCCCTTCGAAAGCTGCACCCGCTGTGAGCCGGCAATGAGGGCGTGCACTGTTGGATTGGCTTGAGTGCTCCACTGAGTGAACTTGTTTTCCCCGGAGAATGAATGAAGAGGAACAAGCTTTGGAAGGGAGGCATTTTTGAGAACCCTTGGGGAGTTTGCAAGAAAACTGAAGGGTTTTCCAGTTGCAAAAGACTTGTGGTGAACGACCAGGCTTTGAGGTTGCACAGATGGTTGTGGTCCAGCAGGGCTGTCTTTGGTAGCAACCTCCACACCAACGGTCACTCGAGAGTAGCCCTTTCTGAGATATTCCGACTGCTCTCGGTCTGTGAGGGCGTGGTTGTGGACCAATTCAGTTCCTCTTTTTCCACGTTGGAGCTTGAAAAAACTTGTGGACTTTTTCGCATCTGCTAAAGCAACGCGGAATTGGACCGGATCAGCACTTTCGAAGAGGCCCGAAGGCTCCTTTTGAAACTGAAAGCGGATGGGCACACGTATTTTTGCAGGATTGTCTTCAAAGCTGAGAAATTCCCGAGCCGCTTCAGTTTGTGGAGCGATCTCATTGACGAGCTTTTCGGTTTCCACCGCCCAGTTGGCGGAGTCAATGAAATCAACTTTCTCTGGTGGTGAGATTTTTTTCTTTGGGAGAAATTCGAGAATTTCTCCCGTTTTCCTATTTCGGAGTGTGGCCCGACCCTGCAGTGTTTCAATGCTCACGGGCTGGTTGAAACGTTTTTCAACGGAGAGGATCGCGTTGTCTTCTGAGTTGAGTACTGCGACCCCTTCCTTGGTTTCGATTTTGAGTTTTCGAGAGAAGGGTCTTTTGAGACTTGCTGCGGCAAGTGATTTACCTTGCCTTTGCTCTGTGGCCTTCATGTTTCCTTGAATCACGCTCACAAGAAAGGAGGATTCGGCGTCTGCAAGCTCAAGACCTATCAAAACCTGACTATTTGCACCCATCTCAATAAACTGAGTTTGGGAGAGCTGGACTTCTGCCGATGAATTTGCACCAGTTCTCAGAAGAGTTCCCGCCTCAAAGGCCTGAAAGAGATCGCTTTCAGACCACACTTGAAACGAAGGGCTTCTGAAGCTGACCTGCCCAGACTTCTTCGTGAGAACCCCGACGATCTCTGAAACTGTGGTGTCGAGTGAGTCGTTTAGGTAAAGAAACAAACTCGATGCCATTGTGATGGTCCAAACCAGCATGAGCCAAAAGGTTTGCTTCATTGGTTCACCCCACTTCTGCTGAAGGGGGAATTGAGGCGGGTTGCTCCTTGGTGATCGCCACAACGACAACGGTCATGTCGTCTTCCCTTGGGGCAGATCCCAGTCTTTGGTGTGCGAGCAGCAGGGCCTGGTCGCACAGGTCTTTGGGTTGGAGCTCGGCTACCGCAGCGATCTGTCGCCGAAGATCCATGGGGTTAAGGGAATCTCCCTTTTCATCGGTGCATTCAATGAGACCATCGGTGTAAAGAAAAAGGCGGTCGCCCTCGCGGATCTCGATTTCTCTCTGATTGAAATTGGCCTCCAGTTCAAAACCAAGCATCAGCCCGCCACCCAAAAGTGGATTGAGTCTCGACTTGCCAGGGTTGTTCGATCTCTGTTTGAGGCGGTTGTCGTCTTTGGCTTGAGGAATGAGGAGGGGGGCGATGTGCCCTGCATTTGCGTAGCGGAGAGTGGATGCTGATGTGTTGAATTCTGCAAGGAAGAGGGTCATGGTGGTGCGCCCTTTGCCCGACTCCACAAGAATTTGATTCAGTTCGGTGAGAAGCTCCTCGGGGCTTGGAAAGGGTGTTTGGGTGTGTTGCGACATGCGAAGTGTGGTGTGAAAGAAAGAATAGACCATGGCCACAATGAGCGCCGCTGAAGCGCCGTGGCCCGTGGCATCGGCGATGACGACAAGGTGGCGATCGGGTGCAACAGGGAGGCTCATCCACCAGTCTCCGGCGCACTCACTTGCAGGCTCAAATCGACCGTGCACAGAGAGTCCGAGGGCGGTTCGGTTGGGTTCGTGAAAAAAGGTTTGTTGCACAGCACGTGCCGTGCGAAGCTCCTTTTCTTGGCGAGCGGCTTCGACTTCAAAGTCGAGCAGTGACTCAATTCGTGCCGCCATGTGGTTCACAGAGCGTCCCAGGGCGCCCACTTCGTCGGTTCGGGTTGCGCTTTGAGTGTCGATTCGGGTTTTCCACTGGCCTTCAGAAATGCGTTGAGTGGCTTCAGCGACAGCGTTGATCTTCTGCGTGATTCTTCCCGCTGCGTAGTAACTGGCTAGAATGGTGACCAACAAAAACATCCAAGAAATCAAGGCAATTTGTCGGGTGCGCCACCGCATAAAAGAGATTTCTTTTTCCGCATTTTTTCGCACGTAAAGGAGAAAAGGAGAGGCTGGAACAAAGCTCGCTGAGTGGATGGTTGGGATCCCCTCTTCATCGAAAGAGGTGTGCAGTGCCATAGTTTGGCGGCTTGTGTTGAGATTTTGCAAAACTTTTTCATGAAGCCTCTCTTCCACTCCTTGGCTCGTGGACGGATCGGAAAGGAAAACTCGACCCTCTTTGTCGAGAATCACCGCTTCAAAATCACTCTTAGACTCAATAATATTGTGAATGCGATCGGCCCACACGGTGAGGAAAGCCCAGTACACTTTGCTTGAGTTGTCATAGAGAAATGGGATCTGCAGTTGCACGAGAGGGAGCCCCGTGGAGTCTTGGAGATTTTCCATTGTTGTGGACGGCTCTGAGCTTGAATTGCCAACGCGGTCGGTCGCATGTTGTTTGATCACTTCCTCGAGCTTTTTCAGGTCTTGGGGTCTCTGGCCACTTTCCAGTCGGGGATCGGAGGTGTTTTGGCTCAAGGCGTTGGCAAACACTTTGGTCTTGTCGTTGCCTTCCTCGCGAATCACGGAAAAGGCTAGAAACTCCCTGTTGGAGCGGAGCAATGCTTTCACTTGTTGTGAGAACGCAGCTTTGTCGAGGGTGGGGATGGTGTGCATGGTTGCATACACAGTGCTCTGCCAGACATCGAGGAGGTTGGAGAGAGTGGCCGCAGCCTGCTTGGCTCGTTGGACCGTGTTTTGTTGGTTTTGAGCTTCCAAGAGATTCCAGAAGACTTTTCCATTTTGTGCCGAAATTGCAATCACCGTCACCAAGAGGTACAGGCTCATGAGGAGGAAGAGTTTGAATTTGAGTGAGCGGTGCCAGGCAATGCGGCCCGCTCCGGACTGGTTCTCGCTGATGCACAGACTCCTGGTTTTTCGTCGACCCTCTGAGTTTGATGGCTTTTTACTCTTTGAGAATCGAAAGGGAGGACAGGATCACCGGGAAATTGACACCCGCGAGATTCTCTTCCCAGTGATTCTTGGAGCTTAGCTCTTTGTTCGCTAAATTAGTGGCATCGTCTGCCGACAAGAAAGAGGGCTCAAGCGGTAGAATGTAAGGGCCTGAGCTGGAAAATCGGGCGCATGCAATGAGGTTGAGGTCACTTTTGAGGCAACCTTTGTCATTTCCAAAAACTCGGTCTGCTGGGGCAGTGCCATCAGCACAGTGCAGTGTTGCATCAAAAAGGTTGCGACGTGCTTCTGCGGTAGCACTCCTGTGTTGTTATCTTCCCACGGCGCTTCAGGGTACGGCCTTTGCCCTACAAACCACAGAGGTCAAGCGTACCGTTTATCGTGATGTTCTGAGCCTTGAGCCAACGTCTCTCCATGATGAAAACACAGAGAGAAAGGAATGGGAACTGAGCTCCGTTCCCGACGAGCCGGCTCGCACCTATTTTGAGGAAGATCTGCCGAAAGATGGGGCAACGCTGAAGGCATTTGGCAGCGCTGCAGATCCTGCGGTTTTCGAAGACGCTCCAGCTGCTGCGCTTCATGCTTCACGGCTGCGCTTTCGAGAGTTGTTTTTTTCGGAAGCCGACGAAGGCTCTCTCGATGGGTTTGAACCAGACTTTGTGGGAACCTTGGCCGACGAGAGCCTGCCCACTGTTGCTTTGAAATCGGATGCTCCCGACGGCCTTCGGTTGACGCTTGCGAGCGCGAACTCTTCTTTGAGTTCAGGAAAGACTTACACCGTGGTGGGGGGTCAGATCGTTGAGGTCGAATTGAACGGTCTTGAAGATGAGCCTTTTGCGGGACATGGCTTTTCCGGCTCAGAAGGGCAGATTTGGAAGGAGGGGGAATTTCTCTCCTTCGAAGGAGAATTGATTGGCCCTGATCCTGAAGTGGAAGTGCTCCCAAAAGGCCCTGCGCAGAAAGTTGCAGAGTTGTCAGGGCTTGAGGAAAGCTCCGCGCTGGCAATGACTTGGGTTCCTCAAGGCCTTCATGCTTCTTTTGCTCAACCCGATCAGTCTTTTGCTGAGTTTGTGGCTTCGCGGTGGGGTCAGAATCAGTCCCGTGAAACTGCGGATGCATCTGGTCAAATTGAGGCTGCGTGGAATGCTGCCTTTGCAAAGGCCGAATCGACGACCGGCGAGTCTCGGTCTGCACATGCCCATGTGGCTTCTTTTATGGGGGGAGACCAAGAAGGTCAGCACCGGTTGATGCTTCGCGGTCGAGTGGCTGTTCCACGAGGTGTTGATGCTCGACAGGTTGTTGTGCGGGTAGCAGGCACCAACGTGCAGACATATCCCGACAAAGAAGGCTTTTTTGAAATGGGGCCCTTTCCCAAGGGTTCCTCTTTCGAGCTTCTGGTTTTTGACCTCGATTCTTCTTTGAACAGACGCCTTGTGCCCGTTTTCATATCCTCGGAAATGAGAGAGCGTCAGATCAACTTGATCCGGTCGGCTGACGTCATCGCCCTTCAAAGATCATTTGGGGTTGAGGAAGGCCTCACTCAGGCAGGGCTTTGTGGACAAATTCTGTCGCAGGCTGATGTTCGCGATGGTGAGCTGAGAGTGCGGGTGGTCTCACCCGATGGGGAAGAGCAGCGGCTCAGTTACCACTCTGCCTTAGGTTTCCCCAGCCGAGACCAACGTGTGT
>JANQPW010000672.1 GCA_028285285.1 Silvanigrellales bacterium | reverse complement strand
ATGCGAGGTGTTCGTTTCTTTACTCCCAGCTCTTCAGCTCATCGAGAGAGATCTTCTGTGGGCAGTTGCGCCACATGGTTTGCTTCTTTTCTCCCATTGCGGCTGTGCGAGCAACCGCTTCTCTCAAGAGGAAGTGAACGACTTCGTGGCGAGCACGCAATTTGACCGAGCCCTCTTTGACTTCTTTGTGACCGATTCCGGTGTTTATGTAGTAATCGTGAGTGGACTGACGGGGTCGCAACAGCATTTCGAAAAGCTGGTCACCAATAGCATTGGCCCATCCTTCTATAACCTTGAGGCCTCCTTTGGCGTGTTCTGTGTAGTTTTCTTCGACCAAGCCTTGTTCGCGTTGTTTGATGCCGTCAAGCATGTGGCCAGCATGCTTGCGACCAAGAAGCTCGAGGTAGTCAACAGCAACACTCTTCACGCCTGGCTGGAGCAGTCTTCCGAGAACGGGCCCTTGGCTTCGCGCGAGCCTCTCTTGGAAGGTGTACTGGTCAGCCTTGCGGCCATTCACATGATCTGCAACGTGTTCGTAGCTCAGGTAAAAGTCGATGGGCTGGCCATTGATTTCTACCAACTCAGCTTTGCTGAGGTCAACGGACTGATGACCCCGTTTTGGCTCGATGGGTGCTTCGTAGAAGCATCCAACAGTGGCTTCGTCTTCGTATCTGATGGGATTGATGGCTTTTTGTCGGAACGGTTGAACCGAGATGAGAATCTTGTCAGATAAGGTCAGCCGAGGTTGTTCCAGCAGGTGGGCAGGCACCTCCTGAATGAAGGGGCTTTTTTGGGCTGTTTCGCTGTTCAATTCTGTTGTGTTTTTTGCTGGCTGTTTAGCGCAGCCGATTGAAGTGGCTGCAACGGCAGCAGCCAAAACGATCTTTTTCATTTGTGTTCTCCTCATTCGACAATGAAAGTGACTCGACCTTGGCATGCAAGGGAGGTGCCAGGAGATGCCTATGAAGAAGAAAAAATGCTCAGAAGGCTGTCTGGCCCCCTAAACCCAATCTAAAGCCCATGAATATACTCGCTTTCTTTTGCGGCGCTTCTGTTTGTAGCCCACCTATTGATTTTTCGGTTTTTCAAACACGGGTGTTCAAAGAGCGGGAAGCCGCAGTTGCATCATTGACAATGTCAAAAGAGAGTTGTGTTTCCTCAAAACAGTGGGCTTCCAGAGTCGGGGAGCGAGACCACTGCCGTTGTGCCGAAGCTTTCGTTTGCGGAGATTCGAATTTTCCCATTGTGGCGCTCAACAATGCGCTTGCAAAGGGCGAGGCCAGCTCCAATTTTTCCAGAAGGGTCGGTGAGATCAAGCGTGCGAAAGATCTCAAATTTTTTGTCTTCTTCACACTCTGGAAATCCAACTCCATTGTCTCGCACATGAATTTCATGAATGGAGCCATTGCTGTGAGCCGAAACTTCAATCACCATATTCCGCTTCGGGTCTTCGTTTTGTACCGCATTTCGAAACAGCTGCACAAACAGCCCCTTGAGCTGGTGGCGATCGCCCCAGATTGACGAGGGCAGGTTCGAAAAGTGAAACTTGGCACTAGAAAACTCAGGGTCTGAGGCAAACTCTCTGAAAAACTCATTGGCCGGTATGCCCTCAAAGGTTCCACCGCGGGTGCGGGTGCGGGAATATTCGAGAACGGCATCGAGCATGCTTTCGAGCGTGTTCGTCCGCCTTTTGGCTTCTTGAAGAGTTGGCAACAAGGTTGCGCACCCCTGGTTGTCTGGAGATTCTGCTGTTTTCAAGGTGTCGCAGACAAGGCGTTTGAGGCTCCTCAAAGGCTTGTGGAGATCGTGAGAGACGATGTAGTTGAACTGTTCGGAGTCGACGGTGAGGCGCTTGAGAGCGTCAACCTCTTTGAGGTGAGTGACATCGGTCAGAGAGAGCACAAGCCCAGAGGTGTCCTCATCGTCGTCGGAGTCTGAGCTTTCTTCTGGGTTGTATGGAACCGCGCTCACGTGAAATGTCTTTCCCTCGTGCTGCGCTTCGCACGAGAGTGGCTTCATAGTTGCCGAAACGGTCCGCACGAGCTCCATGATCTGCTCTTGTGCAAAGTTAAATGTGATTTCAGTGATCTCTCGCCAGATATCTTGGTCACGCACGTTGACCGTTGATTGGATCACGGAGTTGAAGCGCCGGATTCGCAGATGCCGATCGAGAAAAACCATACCAATGGAGGAACTCTTCAACAGGAAGTCAATATCATTGTTTGTGCGTGTGACCTCCGCGATTTTGATTTGGTGCTCGTAGTTGACGGTGTGCAGCTCTTCATTAACCGACTGCAGCTCCTCGTTCGAGCTCTGCAGCTCTTCGTTAGAAGACATGAGCTCTTCGTTTGTGCTCTGGAGTTCTTCGTTGGTGGTTTCAAGTTCTTCAATCGTCTGTTGCAATGTGTCACGTGTTCTTTCCA
>JANQPW010000660.1 GCA_028285285.1 Silvanigrellales bacterium | reverse complement strand
GGGAAAGGTGCACCAATAAAAGGCGATGCTCACCGTCACAATTCCCGACAACCAAGTGAGCAGAAAGGCCGAGCGGAAGCGGCGGAATGCCGTGATCGGTTTGCGTCCACCGGTGAGAAGAGCCAGCGAGCTACCGCTTCCAGCCTTTGGAAGAGAATCGATAGCAACAAAGAGCGGCACATAAGCAATGGGAAGGAGAAAGCCAGCGCTGAGGTAAGGGAAACCCTCTCCGGGAAAACCGAGAGCTACGAAAAAGCCACTGAGCAATGCGGCCAGAATGCGCAGGTTTTGACTGGTCAGATTTGCCATAGAGATGTGCTCGCTCAGTTTTTTCGGTTTTTGTGCCGACCCATTTGCAGGAGACGCTCCTCAGGCGCCAGAGTCACGATTCCGCCATGAGTTTCTTGAGACTTGCGGCAACGAGTTGCCCGGGTGCCTGACCTTTCAATTGTTTTTGGGCTTCTTTCATGAGCACTCCAAATTGTCGCTCTTCGGTGCCCTCCAGCAGTTTGCGCAAAGCAGCTTCAACCTCTTCGGCGTTAAGTTGACGGGGAAGATAACCTTCCACAATGGCGAGCTCAGCTCGAATGGGTTCTCGACGATCTTCCGGGTACTCCTCCAGCGATTTGCTGAGCAGCTTGTGGTAAGCCGAGATCAGCTGGATCACCTCTTCTTCCGATCGGGGCCTGCCCGGTTCCTTCGGGTCATTGATTTCAGCGTTTTTCACTTCTGTGATGAGCATGCGGATCACCTTCAGACGGTCTTTTTCTCCCGACTTGAGGCAGGACTTCATATCTGTGGTCAGGCGGTTGCGTGTGTCACTCATGGTTTTCCTTCACTCCAACACTGTGGGTCCATTGGCATCCTCAGCCCAGTCGTTTATCATGCCCTTTGAAAAGGGAAAAGAGTGTTGCCCAGGAGATGATGTGAACGAAGAGTCAAAGAACGAAAATTCAGAATCTGCCGGGGAGCCAGCGGCGGGTGCGGGAGCTTTGCCAGCGCGCGAGGAGCCTGTGGAAGATCTCTATAGCAACCAAGATGAATCGGGGTTAGAGTCCATTCCCACACGGAGCACTCAAGCTTTGGCAGAGCCCGTGGTGCGCACTCACGGTGCCAGTGATATTCCTGACTCGGCCTTTTGGACGGGACACGCCGTGAGCGGGGTGTTGTTGGTGGTGGCGCTGGTGCTCATTGCCTGGGCACGGGGTCCCCGAAAGGCAGATGCGCTCCATTCCATCTGGCAACAAAAACGGAGCAAATGACCCGTTACTTGCCGATGCCCATTTTTGACACAAAGACTTCTTGAAAGGGAGCAGCAGCATGGTTTTGGGACTGTTTCGCAACATGCGCGAGTCGCGGCGTGCCAGGTCACTGGAAAAGTGCGGTAACGTGCTGAAGAACAAAGTCACAACAAAGGAACAGCGGATGGAGGCCATGGACTCCCTCTTTGCCGAAGAAGACCCTGATTTGGCTATTCCGCAGATCATGAAGCGCTTTGAGATCGTTATTGAGAGCGGTATTCAAGACAAGCGCGAAAAAGAGTTGTGCGCTGAACACATTTTGGAATTTGGAGAAAAGGCGGGATCGTTCATTGAAAAGGCCTTGCAGCAGTCCGTCCGTATTTCTTGGACTCTGCACATGGCCGAAAAACATTTTGATGCGGAAAAGTACCTTCAACTCCTCCTCGGTGTGCTCGAAGAGGAGATGCCCGCCTTTGATGACGCTGCCACAGAGCGGCATGGTGAAGTCATTCTTGCTCTGAAAGAGTTGCGAGATGAGCGGATTGTGGAGCCGGTGGCTGCCTACCTTGCTGAGCGAGATGAGACGCTCCGTATGGCCGCACTGGAGTGTATGGAGGCGCAGGCGGCGCACAGTGACTCGGCGAAACAGGTGATTTTGAAGTTGTTGGAAGCCGATGAGAGTGACGACAACTCACGCTTTTTGGGAATTGTGCGCACCATGGTGGCCAAAAACAGTTGGTCAGAGCCCACCGTGGGTCAGTCGAGCGGCTCAAGCCCGTCTTCACCAGCACCCTAGGAGCCTGTGAGTTGCTCTCCACCCAACGCTATACTATGCAAATGCCCAGTTGACCTGATCTCTGGTGTGGGGGGTGTGTTGCGTGACGGCGTATGAGTCGGTTCTTTTTTCGGTAGTGGTCTTTTACACTCTGTTGTTTTTGGTGCGCCCGGCGCCAGGACTCACAAAGGGTGAGGGGGCTGAGGCCCCGACGCCGAAGGTGGAGACGGCCGAGAGGGTTTCGATTGAGAAACACCCGGCTGTGCAAAAGGAGCGGGAGCTGCCCCCCACCGCTCAAGAGGCTGAGGCCCCAGCTCCTGCAGCGGTCCCTCAACCGGAGCGGGTTGAGCCTCCTCCCGTTGAACCCGAACCGGCGGTGGCGGTTGAAACGCCCGCGCCAGAGGCTCCTCCCGAGCCGGAACCGCCGCAGCTGTCGTGGGTGGAGCGACTGCGCCAGGGTTTGGCCAAAACGGGCAAGCAGATGTTTGCGGGTGTCGACGCGCTTTTCACCTCAAAAGAAACAAAGGTGAAGCGAGAAGCCGCTTTGGAAGCGGTGTTTGAGACCCTCATTCGCAGTGATGTGGGGGTGCGCACCACTGACCGTCTCGTTGACGCTGTGCGCGAACGCCTAGCTGGAGACGATCTCGAAGACGTTTCAGCGCTCAAATTGGCCCTTCGTGAAGAAATGCTCGCGGTGTTTGAAGCGGCTCAGAAAAAAACAGCTGGCCCGGCGGGGGTGGCGGGCTTTGAGTTTTCTTCCAAACACCATGTGGTCATGGTGGTGGGTGTGAATGGTGTTGGAAAGACCACCACAACCGGAAAGATGGCTCGGCTCATGCGTGACAAGGGTGCTCAGGTGGTGGTGGGCGCTGCCGACACCTTTCGGGCAGCGGCTGTTGATCAGTTAAAAGTGTGGGCTGAGCGCTCGCAGGCCACATTTGTGACCTTTAAAGAGGGAGCCGATCCGGCCTCTGTGGCTTTTGAGGCCGTGAAAAAGGCTTCTGAGGTGGAGCATGAT
>JANQPW010000656.1 GCA_028285285.1 Silvanigrellales bacterium | reverse complement strand
CCACAGACATGATGATGCCCGGCCTCACGGGAGTGCAGCTTGCAAAATGGCTGCGCAGCGAGGGAGGAGACTCCGCCAACGCTCCCATTGTGATCATGTCAGGTCACGTGCGCACGATTGACACGGCGAACGAATGGGAACAGATCGGTGGCATACAGTACGTGATGAAACCCATTGCGCTCGAACAGTTTGTGAAGGCTGTTCGCTGCGCACTCGACCAAACCATGCAACAGCAGGCATCTTAGCTTGCCTTGGTAGGCCTCTTGTCTTCTGTCAGGTACATCCGCTATGGTGAGCCACTGCCTACCCGGAAAAGGAGAAGACAGGATGACCCCGCAAAAGGTCCGGTTTTACGGATACGACAAATGCTCAACCTGCCGAAAGGCTGAAAAATTTTTAAAAGAAAACCAGCTCGAGTTCGAGAAGAGCGACATCACCACCGATGCCCCAAGTGTTGCAGAGCTCGAGGTCGCTCTTGCCGACCTTCAAGGCCAGATCAAAAAACTCTTCAACACCTCTGGCGTGGCCTACCGTGAAATGAAGCTTTCCGAGCGTCTTCCCGAAATGTCCAACTCAGACTGCCTGCAGATGTTGTCGCAGAACGGTCGCCTGGTGAAGCGGCCTTTTGTGGTGCTCCCCAAACAAAGAGGAAGCACTCCCTCAACCCTCGTGGGATTTCATCAGCAGACCTGGTCTGAGCGATTGCTCACGGAATCGCCATGAAGACTCCCGAGGCCGTCGAAGGAGAAAACCCACAAGCTCTTTTTCTCCGTGTTTTGCGGCAGCGCCTCGTTTCGTTACGCATGCATCACGATCTCAGTGCCACAGAGGCAGCACGAATGTGCTCCCTTTCACGCGGAGGTCTCGAGAAAATTGAGTCTGGAGCCAACGCACCCTCTCTCGAGAGCCTGATGAAGCTGTGCTCTCTTTATGGCGTGCCCCTCAGTTCGGTCTTTCTCGAAGCAGAAGCCCAGAGAGACATCGCTGTGCAGCTCTCTGCTGGATTCAGCTCGCGAGAAGCCGAACAGCAAGAAGCCCTGGCCCAGATTTCATCCCTCGCACGCGTTGCCAACCTCCAAAAGGAATGGGAGTCTGCTCTGTGTTTGGCAAAGATCAGTGCTGAGCACCCCGACCTGGCAAAAAACCTGCACGAGATCATCGGCAGCATGAAAAACAAGCTCAAAAAAGGCAAGGCTAAAAAGAAAGTTACTCAGCGAGCTGGAGCTGAAGGCCGGAGCTGAGTCAATTGTTAATTTGACGCTGTGCCGCCCTCAACCACTTCTTTAACAGCGGCCAGCAAAGATTTTCCACCCAACACCAGTTTTCTGTTGTTCAAGAAAAATGTAGGAGTTCCCGACACACCCTTAGCCGAAAACTCCTTGTTGGTCTCTGTCATAAAGGTTTGAGCTTCTTCCGAGTCCAAGCAAGCTTCAAAGGCCGCTGCATCCACTCCTGCCGACGTTCCGGCCTCCAGTGTTACCTTTTTGAAGCCAGCCTGAGCTTCCGCTCCGGTTGCCGCTGCGGCCTCCAGGGGCACCTCAAAGGCCTTGTCGTGATACTTCCAATACAACTCCTCAGACTGCTGCTTTGCACAGTAGCTTCCCTTTGCCAACATTCCCGAGAGGCCTGAAGGGCGCAGTGCAAAGTCAACTTGAACATAACGAAGCTGGTCTCCCAACTCTTTCACAACCTCTTCAACATTGGGCTTCATGTCGCGACAATGGGGGCAGAGGTAGTCAGAAACCTCAACCAAAGTGTGGGCCGCTGAAGCACTGCCCTTGGAGGGGTATTTCTCAACGGGAAGCTGCACCAGCGGCGGAACAGGGGCAGCAAATCCAAACTGCAACCTTCCCGACTTCTCAAACTCCGAAACCTTTTTGGAGACGCTTGTGGACAAACTGCGGTTGGCCAAAAACTGCTTGAGCTGCGGCTTGATCTGTTCGTAGGTTGCGCCTGGAGGAAGGTTCTTTTTGTTCTTCTCAAAGAACTCCTTCATCTCACTCTCTTCAGGCTCTCCACCTTCCATCAAGGCACTGAGCGGAGGGAGACTCTTCATGTCAACGGTCGACATCTTGTCTTTTGCCAGAGCAACCCGAAGCGCCACATCTTCAAGAAAATCGCGCTTGCTGCGATAAGATTGGTTCTCAACTTGGAAGAGAACGTCTTGCACATCTGAGGGAAGATCTGCTGCACTATAAGAGGTGCCATCCACCGAAAACAGTGCCGAAGAGGCTGCCGAGTTCCCAACAGCGCCACCTACCGCACAGGTGGCCTCCTCGGCAGATGGCGAACTGGTCGACCCCGACTGATTCTGCTGGTTGTAAGCCAGTGTGCCTCCCACACCAGCAACGGCACCTAAAAGCACACCGCCAAGCACCATTCCCATTGCATTACCTGACATTCTCAACTCCAAGTTTTACGTCAGTCATCGCCAAGCTCCACTTCATGAGAAAGCTCAGGATGCTGACAAACGATCCATTCTGGGCATAGTTCCGCTAAAGTTTTAGCAGCCTTCTCGCCAACAATCAAAAAGACTTCCGCCTCATCAGGATCTTCCACAAGTGCGGCTCTTCCCCGTGCCAGCAACTCCTGTTGCATAGGAGTCACGTAGACACGACCAATTTTTCGCTCGCCCCGACGGAAGAAATAGGCCAGTTCTGCGCGCTGCTCATTCAACGATTGTGAGCGCACAAGCTGACGGCACCGAAACTGATCTTCATGGGCTTTCCGCCGCGCTTCAATTTCACGATTGAGAAGCAGGTCTTGTTCTCGCTTCTCGATCTTTTCTTTTTGAATGGCAGCGAGCTCCTCTTCGCGCTCCTTCTTAGCTTCCGTCGCATCTTGTTTGCCCTTGTGCTCACGATGCTTTTGCTGCCGCTTTGCAGCTTCGGTGCGCTTGACCTGTTTTTTGTTCACAAGCCCTGCCTTCAACAGCTGATCTCGCAAACTCACGTGGCACCCTCCTTCTCACTCTCGAGAGAGCCGAGCTTACCCACGAGAGCAGCCTCTTGTCGAGGGCCTCAACGAACATGAGCCACACGAGAGATCGTCTCTAGTTATCCACATTAGTCGTGGATAACCCCCCCTGTGCGCAGCAAAGAACCCGGCAATTTCAGGCATCTGAGCTCTTTGCACCTCATTTGTGCAGGAGCGAGATGCATTGCGCTCAATCTTTTTGGTGGAGCTCCGATAGCGACCAAGGAGGGTGTCGACCGTGACCACGACTGAAAAAATCTCGTTCAATCGCTTGACAATTGAAATCAAAATCACCGATCAAGAAGCTCGTTACTTCTTCAAAGGCAGTGTTGACGAGAACCTCGATGTCAAACGCATTCCCGTCGCCTCACGACGTGACATCGTGTTTGACCTTTCTGGAATTGAGAGCATCAACTCTTGCGGAGTCAGAGAGTGGGTGTTTTTGATGCGGCAGTTCTCAACGGGTATTCACCTCACCCTTGAAAGATGCTCCGTCGCCATTGTGGACCAGTTCAACATCGTTCCACAGACTCTCGGTGGAGCTCGAGTCGCGAGCTTTTACGCGCCATACTATTGCGAAAACTGCGATGAAGAGGTCACGACCCTCATCGAAAGTGAGCGTCACAGAGAAGATCTTTCCGCAAAGCGCGCGCCCAGACTCAAGCATCATTGCGGCACAGAGCTCGAGTTCGACGCTCTCGAGGACTGTTACTTTCATCAGATAGA
>JANQPW010000635.1 GCA_028285285.1 Silvanigrellales bacterium | reverse complement strand
GCCCCCATAAAGTAGTTTCCACCGTCTCCAAGCTCCACACGTGGTTCAGCAGGTGGAACCATGGCCGCCATGATCTTACCCTGCCGACGGCCCTCTGCAGCGACCCCACGAATGGCCTCACCCCGACGCTGGCCTTCTAAGTAGCGTTTGATCTGGCTGGCACGCTGATCTTCGGGAATGCGCTGCAAACTAGGATTTGACTTGTTCTGCTCCAAAAAGGCTGCAACCTCAGCATCAGGCACATTGGCTCTCTGCTCAAAAAATGCGTTTTGTGCCTCTTCTACACTCTTATAGCCATTCTTTTCTTTGAACTCGGTGAAGAAGCCCTGCACATACCGCTGCATCAACAGCTCCTCGACGGTGTCAAAGACTTTCTTCTCAGCTTCATACAGCTTAAAGGTTTCTTCAGTTGTGAGGTCTGCCCTTGTGAGTGTGCCCGACCCATAGGTGCCCAGGCTGTCGCCCACAGCCGATCCCCCAGTTCCCGCCACGGGAACTTTTGCCTGACCAATTGTGGCAGCAACGGCAGGGGTCGACGAAAAGGTTTCACTGTCTCTAAGAAACAGAGGGATGGTCCCCACAAGACCACCCGAAATAAACAGTGCTGCGAAAGCAACTTTTTGTGTCGACATCAAGAGACTCCATCATTCTTTTTAAGTTTGCCAGACTAGCTCAACTTGAAGGAAAGAGCCACTGACCCCGCAAATCAACAGTACCTGCGCCCAACCCACAAAACCAGACCCTCGCCAATTGGCTGAATCGGTATTCTGACAAATTGCCACACAGCACCCGCTTCGTTCGGGCTTTACCATCGGTCACTTTGCTAGATTTCTGAGTTCGGAAAAATCTACTTTGTTCTGCCGCTCCTCGGCGAGCCCCATCGACTCCAACAAAGTCGGAAACTGCTCCGCAAGAGACCGGTACCGGGTCAGGTTGCCCGAAAAAAACTCGGCCTGCGCGAGAAAGAGCACGTTTCGCCGATTCTTCGGTGCAAGCTCAACGGCCTGACGGAGATCTTTCAAAGCCTTTGCCCGGTTTCCAATCGAGAGAGGAGCGGGAGGCATTTTGAAGAGTAACCTCCCACGCGCCCGGTAGGGAGCTGCCGAATGGTAAGACGGGTCGAGTTGAACGGCTCGATTGAGAGACTCGAGCGCCCGGGGCGCATTTCCCAAAAGCGAGATGAGGCCGTCGGTATCGGAAAACCCCAGATGATTGATGGCAAACCAATAGTGACCCTCCGGGCGGGTGGGCTCACGCTCAATAGCCCTCTCAGCAACCTGATATCCTAGCGCAAACGCCTCTCTTCGCTCCACTTTTGAGTTCTTCTGCAGAACATGGTGTCCGACGTAGGCGAAGAGCTGAGCTACCTTCGCAAGCACCCGGAATTCATCGGGAAACTCGGGGCTCGAGCGCGCAAACTCGCGCAGCGAACCGTGGAGTCTGTGACGGTTTTCCCAAATGGATTGCAGGTCACCAACAGAAAACTCCCCACTGCTGAGAAGTTCAGACATGTTTTGGAGATTTTCGGTTTTTGCCAAGGCCTGAGGTGAGGCGCTCAAAAACCAAATTGAACCAACACAAAAAAAGGAGATCAGGGAGCGCAATGGAACGTGCAGGCGAAAGAGCAAGTGGGACACCCCCTGAAAACAGCGACAGCCATCATTCTAGACTTTCGCCTTCAGCTCTTCAACACGATTGGTCTGCTCCCATGGAAATTCGGAGCGCCCAAAGTGTCCATAGGCGGCGGTGTCTCGGTAGCGGAAGCCCTGTTGGGCTGGTTTGAGAAGATCAAAAGACTCTATGATTCCAGCCGGCTTCATCGAAAACACCTGACGAATTGCCGACTCAATCGCCGGCAAAGGCGCCTTTTCAGTCCCGAAGGTTTGCACGTTGACGCTCACAGGATCGGCAACACCAATCGCATAGGCCAATTGCACCAAAGCCCGATCGGCCAACCCGGCGGCCACGACGTTTTTGGCAACATAACGCGCCATGTAAGCTGCTGAACGGTCAACCTTTGTGGGGTCTTTACCCGAAAAAGCTCCCCCACCATGGGCTCCATGACCACCATAGGTGTCCACAATGATTTTTCGGCCCGTGAGACCGCAGTCTCCCTGAGGCCCACCCACAACGAAACGACCGGTAGGGTTGATGAAATACTTGGTTTCGGCGTCGAGCAGGTGATCGGGGATGGTTTTCTTCACCACTTCGTTGATCACAAATTTTTCAAGCTCCTGCAGGCTCACTTCAGGAGAATGCATGGTCGACACAACAACGGCGTCCACGCGGGTCATCTTGCCATTCTGGTACTCGGCAGTGACCTGACCCTTGGCATCTGGGCGAAGATAAGGAACAGCACCTTCTTTTCGGGCCTTTGCCAAAGTCTGCAAAATGCGGTGTGAATACTGCACAGTAGCTGGCATCAATTCAGGTGTCTCATTCACAGCATACCCGAACATCATGCCTTGGTCGCCGGCCCCCAGCTCTTTGTGCAACCCCTCACCCTCGTTCACTCCCACGGCGATGTCTTTAGACTGCGCGTCGATGGCCTGGATCACTCCCACGCTTCGGTAGTCGAAGCCCCCACTGGGGTCGTCATAACCGATGTCGCGGATCACTTCGCGGGCGATGTCTGCAAAAGACTTCAAGGAGCCCTTCACCTTCTCGGAGACGGAGATTTCTCCCGCCAACACAACCAAGCCCGTTTTAACAAGTGTTTCACACGCAACCCGCGCGAAAGGATCCCTTTCCAAAAGCTCATCGAGAATGGCATCAGAGATCTGATCGGCCACTTTGTCGGGGTGCCCTTCACTCACGCTTTCAGAGGTGAAAAGAGTCTTCGCTGCGGAGGAGTCAATTTGTGCCATTCTGTAGTGTTCCTTTCAAGAACGCCGCAGGCCACATTGGCATGCGGATTGATCATCAGGCCAGAAAAAGTTGAGGAGGGCCTATAAGCCGGATTCTGTCGAAGGCCACAATTTCTCTAGCTGGGCAAAGCCCAGTCAAGCAACCAACCCAGGTGTCAAACGGACCGAACCAGCCCTCCACCTCTATTTGGTCTTGCTTCGGGTGGGGTTTACAAAGAGGCCTGTCGCCAGACCAACTCGTGAGCTCTTACCTCACGCTTTCACCATTGCCGTTCTTGCCTTTTGAGCAAGCCTTAGGCTGTGTTCTTTCTGTTGCACTTTCCGTCGGGTTACCCCGCCTGGCCGTTAGCCAGCACCCTGCTCTGTGAAGTCCGGACTTTCCTCAAACCTGGTGAACAGACTTGCTGTAGCCCAGCCCTCCTCAAGCGGCTGACTGTAAAAGAGCCAGACCTGAGGTGCAACTCTTCTTAGGAGTTTTCCCTTGAAAAAGCCAAGCAGCCTCATTCGCGTGCCGCTTCTTCTGATTCCACCTCGATCTCCAGCTGCTTGAGCTTTCGATAGAGGTGGGTTCGCTCCATTCCTATTTTCTCGGCAGTTTTTGAAACGCTGAAGCCACAAACCTTCAATTTAGAAAGAATGAACTCCCGTTCAAAACGGGCTTTGGCCAGGCGAAAATCATCACACGAGCTGAGAATGTCTTCTGTTGGCCGCACCCTTTCTTCAGTGGAAGGTATTGACATTCCACAATTTTGGAGGTCTTCAGCTTCCACAACATTGCCGGCAACCAAAATGCTCATGCGCTCCATAAGGTTTTTCAGCTCGCGCACATTTCCGGGCCATGTGTGAGCTCGAAGCATTTTTTGAGCAACTGGACTCAGAGCTTTATCGGCCTCCCCATTTTCGCGACAGTAATCTGCCAAAAAATGCCTTGCCAGCAGAATGATGTCCTCACCCCGATCTCTCAGCGGGGGAAGCGACACAGGCAGAACATTGAGCCGGTAGAACAAATCCTCTCGAAAACTCCCTTTCGCAATTTCTTCACGCAGCTCTTTATTGGTTGCGGCAATCACACGAACATCCACGTCAATTTGACGGGTGCCACCCACCCGCTCAATTTGACGATCTTGCAACACTCTGAGCAGCTTGCTCTGTGTTTTCAGGCTCATGTCGCCAATTTCATCAAGAAACAAGGTGCCCTGATGTGCCAGTTCAAACTTTCCGCGGTGCATCGCCACAGCCCCCGTAAAGGCGCCTTTCTCATGGCCAAAAAGTTCGCTCTCTATCAGCTCCTCAGGAATGGCAGCACAGTTCACAGCAACAAAAGGTCCCTGAGCCCTCTCGGAAACGGCATGAATGGAACGGCAAACATTCTCTTTTCCAGTGCCATTTTCACCGGTGATCAGAACGGTGGCCTGGGAGCGCCCCATGCGCTGAATTTGCTGCCTCACCCGTTCAATGGAAGCAGATTCTCCAATCAGGCGGTACTTTTCTTCGATGCGTCCGCGCAGGTTTTCATTTTCATCTGTGAGACGCCGCAACCGCAATGCCGTTTGGGCGGAGAGCAGCACCTTTTCCAGGCCTAAGGGCTTTTCCAAAAAATCAACAGCACCCTGCTGAGTTGCCTTCACAGCTGTTTCAATCGTTGAATGGCCGCTGATCATGATCACCTGGCAATTGGGCACAGCCTTGCGAATTTGCACAAGAACATCCAACCCATCTCCATCGGGTAGCCAAACATCGAGAAAGCAGAGATCGGGCAGCTTCTCAACAACAAGCTCAACTCCCGCCTGGGCGGTGTCTGCAGAACAAACCGTGTGACCCTCATCCGACAAAACTCCAGAAAGCGCGGTTCGAATATCGGGTTCATCATCGATGATCACAACCCGACCAACAAGGGTTGTTGCAGCGGAGTCATTTCTTTGAGCTTCTTGATCCGTCATCACTTCCCCCTTTTCACACAGCAGAAGAAAGGAGCACTGGCAGTGTCACGACAAACTGCGTGCCCGATGGTGAGTTGTCACGAACCGAGATCCTCCCACGGTGCTCCGCCACAATTTGTCTCACGATTGCCAAACCAAGCCCAGTACCGGTTCGCCGAGTGCTAAAGTAAGGCTCAAAAATCTTTGATTTCAACTCTGTAGGGATTCCTGGGCCGGTGTCCCTCACGTGCAGCACGCAAGCAGACTCGTGGGGAATAAGCTCCACAATCACCTCAACCAGAGCCCCCGACTCCCGGCAGGCATTCAGCCCATTTGAAACCAAATTGCCAATAAGACGAGCAATTTGATCCCGATCGTAGAGCGCCAGATGTCTGTTGCCCACGTCTTCCAAATCTCCGATCGTCACTCGCTTGCCATCTTCTCCCAGCTGCAGCGCAGAAAAGGGAATGGGGGAGTCATCGGTGTTTTGAAAACCAGAGACCGCTTTCTGGGCATCGACAAGAAGATTTCCCTCGCTCAATGCTGCCTGGGGCATACGCGCAAACTGAATAAACTCGTCGACCAGCTTGCGGATGCTTTCGGTGGAGTCCAAAACAATACGGGTGGAGTCACGAAACACCTCCAGATCATTACCCTCAAAACGAGATTGAAACCGCCGTTGCATGCGTTGCACGCCGAGCGTGATCGGAGTGAGCGGGTTTTTGATTTCGTGTGCCACGCGACGAGCCACATCTCGCCAAGCGGCAGTGCGCTGCGCACGAGCCAACTCGGTCACGTCTTCGATGAGAATAATGCTCTCGCTTTTTGACTGTCCGTCACGCAATCTTGCCACTTTCACAGCCAATTGCTTCTCTTGCCCGTCGAAAACACCCCTGTAGCCAGAACTCCGCCTCAACTGCGCTCCAAAACCACCCCGAACATCTCGCAACCCGGGTTCAATCACCATTGAGTAAAAATCACGGTCAAAAACTTCAGCACAACTCTTTCCCATCACCTGCTGACCTGAGAGCCCAAAAACCGCACTGGCTTTTTCGTTCCAACTCGTGATGAGATTCCCGGCTGAAACCACAACAATTCCGGAGTTTGCGTGTTCAGACAAGAAGGCATTGTACTCAGACTTCTCAAACAGCTCATCGGCCTTTCGACGCAGCTCCTCAGATGCCTTCTTCGCACTTTGGTGCCCATCGCGGAGATCATGAACCATTGAACGAAAGCTCTGGGCCAGGAGACCCATTTCATCATCAGAAATGATGTCATCAATCTCAACGGAATAGTCTCCTTGTGCCACCGACTCAGTGGCCAAGGCCAAGACCTGCACCGGCCCTAAGAACTCCCGAGCGATGGTGAAGCCCAGCCAGGTTGCAGAGAAGACAATGAGCAGCGTGAGCACAACGAGCATCACGTAATAAGACACCTTCAAGACAGTTACCCCGGGGCCGGCCCGAGCGTACTGTTCGTTGAGCAACTGCCAATGCGGATGTATGGTTTTTGGACCCAGAAGGCCCTCGATCCAGCCGCCGTCTAGACCACGAGCGACCACCATGCGATCGCCATTGAGCGACAACCAACGCGGCTCCCCAGACCACGACCCACCCGCGCCCGATGCTTCTTGGAGCGCTTCGGGGAGCCCGCTGCGAACATCCTGCTGCGACTCTTCTTTCCACTTTCCAAGAAAGCGAAACTCTTCAGTCTCAGGACTGTAAACAAACCGAGAAGACGCCTCCTGATCGGGTTGAGTTGATGTGTTCACCCCATCCAACAATTCAAGAATAAGCTTCTGGTAAGCGGCCTCCGACTCACGACTTTGACCGGTGACGGCAACCACATCGGCGGGCATCAGTTTTTCAAAATTTGCGTTCACAAACTTACTGGTCATGTAGAGCAAAATCACTGTGGGAAGCAGTGCAAAAAAGAGAAATGCCGTCACCAATTTCGCCTGGAGGCTGCTCCCAAACACTCCTTTCTTTCGATCAACAGCCAGCCGGACCGCGCTGCGAAAGACCAAAAAAACAAAGACGGAAAGAACGAGGACGTTGAGGTTCAAGACACCAAAAAAAAGTGCTGCCGAGGTGAGAGACGGGCTAATGGATGCCACATCGATCCAGTCAAACAGTCTCAATTCAACCCAAGTGCCCAAACCCAAAAAGGCCACAGCAGCCACGACAGCACCAAAGAACGTGAAAATACGCTGCCGCTGTGTCATGAGAGACGCACTCGACGGCTCTTCAACTCTTCCCTCGCTACGGCACGCACACCGAGCACATCTTGCGCCTCATTGTGAAAGGCAGTTGGCTTGAGCGTTTCCAGATCAACATGAACCAAAACCAAATCAATTAAGGAGTTCCACTGCAGCTCCTGTTCCCAAAGATCCAGATCCAGATCATCAATCTCGTCAAAACTTTTGCCAGGGTGGGTGGTGACGAGCTGCCGCACACGAAAACTCGCCGTTGAAACCGCGGCAAGACGGGAATAGACCCGGAACTCATCGCCGTAGGTCAGAGGACGCCGGTATCGTATCTTGGCTTCGTCAATGACCAACGCAAACCCGTTGCTGAGCATCTCCAAAAAAGGATAATCTTCGTCTCGCATGGTCGCCGTTCGTGCCCTCTCGC
The DNA here is from genome assembly GCA_028285285.1 of Silvanigrellales bacterium. GTDB lineage: Bacteria > Bdellovibrionota_B > Oligoflexia > Silvanigrellales > Silvanigrellaceae > JANQPW01. Next base: position 919 of record JANQPW010000635.1, on the reverse strand, counting down.
AATACTTGAGATGAACGGGATGATGAACCGTTTTGAGAGCGTCGACTTCTTCAAACTCAACACGAGAATGGTAGCAATATGTCTTTCCCCATTTCATACCCACACCCCAAAAGGAATTCAGCACATGTTACGCTCAGAACTCAGTTTCACAGAGGCAGTTCAAGTCTGTGTACCGTTCGTACACGATATCCATTCCCGGTGGAAAGTGAAACACTCTGAGATTGCAGAAACGCAAAAGGCGCACTCTTGCCAAAAAGGTTGTGGAGCTTGTTGCCACTACGGCTTGATCTCTTCCTCTTCTCTCGAAGCTTTCTTCGTCCTCACTCACTGCCTCGGGTCTGGTCAAACCCTCAGCGGCCTTCACGAGGCCAGCATGACCTATGTGGAGAATTTCAAGTTGGCCTGCTCAGAGTGGGGTCATCTTCCCTTTGCCAAAGCAAGTCGATTGGCTTTTTTGAAGAAAAAAGTCCCTTGTCCACTTTTTGTGTCAACGCCCCTGCCCGACCAACCCTATTCGGGACACTGTGGGGTTTATGAAGCGAGGCCTGTGATCTGTGGTCAATTCCACAGCACCGAAGCGCCAAAAAAATGTGAGGAGTTAGAGCCCCATGGCACAGAATCCGCCGTGATTGACCTGGGGGAAGTTGCCGGACACACGCTCCGGGAGTTTGAACGCGCCCAATTTGGAAAATCGGCTCTGGGGCATCTGCCCTTGATCTTTGCGGCCCTCACTACTGAAGACGGCCTCAAAGCCTTCTTAAGACGCGACGAGCCAGCAAAACCCTCCGATGCCGACCCCCATGCCCAAGAAACACTCGACTTTTTCTTTTACGCTGAGCTGCTCGGGTGTTTGGGGATCTCATTGGGCGAAGCCGACTTTGCCGACCTCGAAAGAGCGCAGGCCGAGTGATGCCCTCTT
>JANQPW010000603.1 GCA_028285285.1 Silvanigrellales bacterium | reverse complement strand
ATGCGGTGATGCGCGCCGCGAAGGGATGGATCGACGAATTTCGTGTTGTGGATCCGCAACAGCCCCGCTTGCTTTTGGGGAGATCGACTTACAAAGGCCGGCTTTGGTGCTATGTGATCCTTGAGCTCGCTAGCGAAGAACACGGTCGATAGAGGCTCTCAGTTCGGGTGAGAGTGACTGTGCAGGGCTTTCATCTGTGCTCCGTAGGCACGTCTCTTTTCAAGGAGTGCTGCTCGCTTCTGTGCTGAAATTTCCTTCTGCTTTTGAATCTTGGCTTGTTGACGGTCATAACACTTTGGGCACGATTTCCCTTCCACATATTGCGGCGACTGCATCTCTTCCGGGGCTAAAACGCTCCAACAGGCAAAGCAGACAGCCTTGTCGGTGGGTTTGAGGTCTTTTCCAACCGCCACGCGGTAGTCGAACACAAAGCAGTCGCCATTCCAGTGGTTGGAGTCGGCCATATCCTGAGTCTCTTCTAGGTATTTGAGAATGCCACCGTCTATCTGGTAGACATTTTCATAGCCGGCTTTGATCATGTGGGCTGTTGCCTTTTCGCAGCGAATTCCACCGGTGCAAAAAGTGACAATCTTTTTGTGTTTTTGGTCTGAGAGATTTTCCTCCAGCCACTTAGGGAATTCTTTGAATGTTTTGATGTTGGGGTTGATAGCTCCCTCAAAGGTGCCAATTTCCACTTCGTAGTCGTTCCGAGTGTCCACGAGCACAAAATCATCGGGGTTTTCATCCATCCACCGCTTAAACTCAGCGGGCTTCAGGTACGCACCGGTGATTTCATTTGGATCCAAGTCGGGAATGCCAAGGCTGATGGCTTCACGCTTGTTTTTGATCACGAGCCTGCGGAAGGGTTGTTCTTCGCTCAGCGAGATTTTCGGCTCCACAGCCTCAAAGCCGGGAATGGCGCGAATGCTTTCGAGGAGCACCTTTGTGTCTTCGTTTGAGCCAGCGTAGTAGGTATTGATCCCTTCTGGGGTGACAAGAACGGTTCCACGCACGCTGGGTGCCCGGGCACTCTGGCGAAGAAGTTCTTCTTTCACGGCTTCAGGGCTGGGGATTTTTGCAAACTGATAGAAGGCGTGATTTACGAATGAAGCCATAGGGCACAGTTCCCCTTCTTTCTCAAGAGTGCATTTCTGTTTGGAGCTTACTCAACAGCTCTCTGTCTTTTCTTTCCCAAGACTGAAAAACCCGACGCGCTTCGCGGTTCACGAGAGCTTGGTTGCGGAAGAAGTCTTCGAACTCCGCTGCTTCTTTCAGAGTGCGCAATTGAGTGACTTTGTCTGATTCAATCAGCAAGACGCTGTCACCTCTGCGGATCACAAGGTTGTTCTGGTTCCATTCAAGGGACACGGCTTTAGACTCAAAAGACATGACAAGTGGGCTCCTGTTGCTCCGCTGTGGAAGCGGCTGTGTTTGTGGCCAAAAGAGGCGTATAACCGATGGCTTGGCCGCTCGCAAGCGCCAATAGTGCTCTGGCTACGAGCAAAAAAAGGAGCTGTCCGCAAAAAAACTCTTGATAAAACTTAACCAAGTGGTAATCTATCAATTGTTAACCGATTGGTTATGTTTTAACTCTCTGAAAGGATAGAGTAATGTTACAACAAGTCAGCTTCGCAACGATTTATTCCATTTGGAAATTGGAAGGGCAGGCACCCGTTCCTCGTCACAAACAAGGAGGGTCAAAGTGATGACAAATGCACACCGCGTTGAACTGTCTCGCGTTTTCCCCTGCAAACCAGAAAAGCTTTACGGCATTTGGACAAATCAAGATCACCTGAAGAAATGGATGGGGGTTGAGGTTGAGGCCGTTGTGGAGCTTGGAGGTCCTCTGAACTTCAATTTTGAGGGAGAGCCCACAACTTTGGGGCACTTCAAAGAGCTCAAGCCCCATGAAAGGGTTGCCTTCACCTGGAACTCGCCAGGCTGTAGCGGAAACCCAACGGGAGACACGCTCGTCACCATTTCTTTGGAGCCCGTTTCCGAGGGAACAAAAATGACGCTCGTGCACACTGGTTTCATTTCAGAGGAATCTTGCAAAGATCACCTGGAAGGCTGGACCGAATACTACGACTCATGGGAAAAGCTCATCTCGGAGTTTTGAGTGGCTTGGAAGGTCAAAGGGTCATGGACGACTTGAGCAGCTTGAATGAGGGAGTTGAGGGGGCCGCGCAGGCTGATGAGCTCGACAGAATTTTCTTTGCGCTGTCGGATCGCACCCGCCGCAGCATGCTGCAGCAATTGGCGCAAAAAGATGATCTCAGTGTGAGTGAGCTGGCCGCCCCATTTCAAATGTCACTTCCAGCCGTGCTCAAACACCTGAAGGTTCTGAGTCGCGCAGGCCTCCTTTCGGAAGTCAAAAATGGACGTGTGAAACGCTGCCATCTTCAGGCAGATGGCCTTGCTGCGGCCCATCAATGGACAGAGCACTACAAGAAGTTCTGGACCAATAAATTTGATGAGCTGGAGGAGTATTTGAAAACACTTGATGAGGACTGACAAACGGGTTTTCTCAATTGGCGTTGCCGGCTATTTCACCAGGTCTGTGTTGTCAAAAAGAACGGGCTCATGTGCCGCTTTGGCTTTGCGCGTTTGTTCCAAACGGAGATCTCTGACCAAACCCGACACCAGCGAAAAAGGTCGTTCGTGTTTGTCTTCAAAATGGACCACCGCTTTTCCTTGGTTGACTTCGTCAAGCACGTGGAAAGCCACCTCTGGGTCCACATCGAAGCACTGAAGAATGCCGGAATGCATTTCAGCTGTGAGGCGAACAGGACGGCCTGCTGTGGCGGCATGGGCTCGGGAAAGGAAGCGTTTGCGGCGCCTGTGGGACGGGTTTGACTTTGAGCGCGAAGAGCTGGTGCTGCGCACTCTGGTTGCGGCAACGGGGCCTGAATTTCCCACGGTATTGGTTGTCACTTCGGATCTCCTCTCATGGGGACATCTCTGTCTCCAACAGCTGATAGCGTCAGATTTGATCGCATTCCCAAGCACCAGTGAGTTTTGCGCAACCCTACAAAAACACTCCACCAGAACGTGTGAATTTGATCTTTAGCATTTGATCTTGGTTGTTGATCAGCATGTTATCCGCTTCGACGTGATTTGCAATCGTCAAAGACGTAAAAAAAACACAGGCACTGACTTGTGCTAGTGTCTGTTGTTTTCAGAGAAGGAGTCTAGCCAATAGTTCAGTTTTTTGGACTTTTTCCAGCCATTGCTCTCCAGCATGGGCCGTCCCTCGTAGTCTGTGGCGGGTTTTCCGAGGCAGAGGTAACCCATGGCCACCCAATGGGGTGGAACATCAAAGATCTGACGCAAGCGGTCTGGCTGCACAATCGACACCCACCCCATCCCAAAGCCGGAGGCTGTGAGCAATAGCCACATGTTTTCAATGGCGCACGCAACACTCCACTCTTGTGCTTCCGGCATTGCAGAAACACCGATTGTGAATTCTTTGGGTCGTTCACAAAAGACCGCCATGCCGAGGGGGGCTTCCAAGATGCCCTGGAGTTTGATTTGTCTGTACTGCCTGCGGGATTCTGTGCCGAGGTCTTGAGAAGAGGGGAAACTCTCTTGCCACTCTTCTTTAAAGGCGGCATGGACCCGACGCTTCATCTCAGGGTTGTGGGTGACGACCAGCCGAGTGGGCTGAGAGAGGCCAACCGAAGGCGCCAGTGCTGCGGCTTGCAGGCATTGTTGAAGCACCTCATCCGGGAGGGGGAAACCAGGAACAAAGTGCCTCACATCTCTCCGTCTTGACATGAGTTTGAGCAATTGTTCCGCTGTCATTTTGTCGTTCCTCCAGGAACCGATTGAGGGGCCTCATTCCACATTAGTGCCAAATCTGGTTGTCAATCAAGAACGAAAACTCTTTGCGTCGAACCCCTTAGGTAAGCTCTGCCCAGCAATCCTCTGACCCAATGCACGAGCTTGCCGCCTGAGCACAAGTCCAGCTCGGTACGCTGAACCTGAGCACCTTGCTGTGTGCACAGTGACTGAAAGGAACCCTCGTGGCGACCAAGTTTTCCGGACCACAAAAAGCCGCCATATTGCTTCTGGCCTTTGGGGAAGAAATCTCCGCTGAAATCTTCAAGCAGATGACCGAGTTTGAGATTAAGCGCATCGGTAGTGCGATGAGTCGCCTGGGTCGGATCGACAACGAGATCATCGACGAGGTTATGGAAGAGTTCTATGTGGTGTTGCAATCGAACAAGAAGTTCTTCTTCGGTGGCAACGATTTCACAAAGAAACTTATTGAGTCAGCATTTAAAGACTCTGAAGCGGCCGAAATGGTCGAAGAGCTTTCTTTGGAAAGTGCGGCTACTCTTGAGTCTCTCGAGCTGATTGACCCGAAAACGTTGGCCAACTTTCTGCGTTCGGAGCACCCCCAAACCATCGCATTGATTTTGGCGCACTTGGAGCCGAAGAAGTTTGGAGAGACGCTCAAGCTCCTCCCTGACTCCCTCCACACTGAATTGATCTTGAGAATTGCCAACCTCGAGGCTGTGTCGCCCGATATCATCGATGAAATTGACGATGTTTTGCGCAACGAGATCCAGCGCATGGGTAACGTCACTTCGCAACAGATCGGCGGAGTTGAGCCTGTGGTTGAGATGCTGAACCTTATGGACAAGGCCACTGAGGAAAACATTTTGGACCGGCTCGAGGAGAGGGATCCCGATCTTTCGGAGCAGATCCGCAAACTCATGTTTGTGTTTGACGACCTTGTGAAAATTGATGATCGGGGCGTGCAGGCCATTTTGCGCGATGTGAAGCCAGATCAGCTCAAACTGGCCTTGAAGACTTCAGGCGAGGCCGTGAGGGATCTCATCTTCCGCAATATGTCTCAGCGTGCTTCTGAAACACTTCGTGAAGAAATGGAAAATGCAGCTCCGGCGAAGCTCTCCGATGTGGAAGCCGCTCAATTCCAAATTGTGCAGGTTGCCAGACGACTCAACGAAGAAGGAAAGATTGTGATTTCAACAAGCGGCGAGAACGCGCTGGTCTGATGTCTGGAGACAGAAAGCTTCTATGATTGATGCGAACCAAAAAGATCCTTACGGTCGACTTCTCAAAAAAGAGGATATCCCAGAAGACAACGAGCACTTCTCCATCCAAAGCTATGCCTGGTTGCAATTCAAAGCAGACGACCTCGTGTTGCCCGACAACCCTCGAGCCAGTGTGGTGGCCCATGAGCTCCACGATCCTCAAGAGTTGCGAACAAAGGTGACGTGTCCGCGGCAGTTTTCAAAGGCGCTTCGATCGCCCGCAAAACCATTGCTGCCCGTTGACCTCGCCGACGACTACCGAAAGTACATTCAGGAAACCATGCAGCGTCGTAAGCGCCGTAACCTTGATGATGACGACACTTCCACCATCGATTTTTCGGAAATCGCAACCCCCCCCGATTTGGAAGACCGTTTTAGCAAGTGGAAATCGCGTGGAAACCGTGACGACGAAGCTCCGTTGAGTTCTCCTCCAGCACATGGGGAAGAGACCCCTCCACAGGGTGTGGAGACTTCTCAACCTGCTCAACCTGCTGAGTCTGTGCAACCGATATCGGCTGAAGGAGGAGAGTCAGCACCTGCTGCCAGTGAACATTTGATTCTGAAAAAGGTTCCCACAGGTGGGAATCAGAACGAACCGATGAAGCCTGCTTCAGATGTGTCTACAGAAGCGCGCGATCGGGCTCTGGCGGCTCTCAACGAAAAAACGGGTGGAGATCTGGGAGAGGCCTCGCTGAAAAAAGAATTGTTTGGAGAAGAGCCCCCTGACACAGAAGCCGATCCGATCGTTTCCACAGATGATGCAGCGGGGCCTGCAGACGCCGGCGTGGGGCAGGAAACCACCGAACACTTGCCAGAGCCATCGTCTCCAACAGAGCCGCCGGTTGTGGAAGCCGCGTTGCACGAAGGGCCCACCGAGGGAGAGGCCTTAGGGGAGGAAGTGTTGGCTGCGCCTGGGCCTGAAGCTCAACCCGAACACCAGCCCGGGCCCGCTGATGCCGGCCCTGAAGAGCAGCAAGCGTCTTTCGAAGAGGGGCGCAAAGAAGGCCTGAGAGAAGCTCAAGAAAAGTACCGAGAGCTTCACAGCATGCTCACAGAAACAAAGAATCAAATGGAGCAAATTCGTGCAGATGTGCTGAAAGAGGGGCGTGAAATCTTTTCAGAAATGATGCGGCTTTCTGCTGAGCGCATTCTCAGAACAGAGTTGAAGACCAATGACACGGCCCTCCAAAGGCTCTTTTCTCAAGCTGTGGATTCTCTGCACAGTCATCAGGGGAGCTTGGCCGTGAAAGCTCATCCCGACACTCTCGATCGGGTCCGCTCGCAGTTCGAAGAGTTGGGGTTGCCCTTTAAAAACGTGGAATGGACAGCCGCTGAGGATCTTCCCGTTGGAGACTTCTCGCTTGAGTCTGACGATGAGGCTGTGAAGGTTCAACTGGACAAGTTGGTTGAGGAGGAGATCCAAAACCTGTCAAAAGATCTTTTTGGTTCTTCAGAGGCCTCAAAAAGTGAAGACGGTCGAGGAGAGGAAGCCAACGAAGAACCGGGTGAGAAAAACGCAAACAATGACGATGAAGAGGTGAGCTGATGTTTGCACCAGATGCGCTTCAAAGGCTCAGACAACTGCGGGGGCAGGGCACTCAGTCTGACCGGCTGTTGCAAAAACAGGGAAAAGTGAAAGAGGTCTTGGGTGACACTTTGGAGGTGCACTTGCCTGGCGCTCCTCTTGGGGCGCGAGTGCGCATTGAAGGAATGGGTGGAGTGGACATTGAAGGGGAAGTTGTGGGCTTTCGCAAGCACCATGCGCTGGTCGCTCCGTTGTCTGATCCCACCGGAATCTGCGGAAACGCTCTTGTTACTTTGATTGAAAGAGAGCCCACCATTCGCGTGGGTGAGCACCTCGTTGGTCGCGTGCTCGATGCCTATTTGCGTCCAATCGATGGAAAGGGGTCTTTTGGCGAGAACATGGGGGAAAGTTGGAACCTTGTTCGAGAACCTTTGAACCCTATGGAGCGCCGTACCATTGAGAAGCCCATTGATTTGGGTGTGCGATCGATCAACACACTCCTGACATGTGGAGAGGGGCAGCGAATGGGGATCATGGCTGGCTCTGGGGTGGGAAAGTCGGTTTTGCTGGGTATGATCTCGCAGTACGCCAGTGTGGATGTGAACGTTATCGGGCTGATCGGCGAGCGTGGGCGCGAGGTCAGAGAGTTCATCGACAATTGTCTGGGTCCAGAAGGCTTGAGCAGAAGCATTGTGATTGTGTCCACGGGAGACCAGTCTCCTCTCTCGCGCATTCGTGCCGCGCATGCCACCACAGCCGTTGCTGAGTTTTTTCGGGAGCGAGGCCGGCGTGTGATGCTCATGCTCGACTCTCTCACCCGTGTGGCCATGGCGCAGCGGCAAATTGGTCTGTCGGTGGGTGAACCCCCAACATCAAAGGGCTACACCCCCTCGGTGTTCTCGTTGTTGCCACGTCTTCTGGAGCGAGCCGGAAATTCGGCATCATCGGGAACCCTCACGGGAATTTACACGGTTTTGGTTGACGGTGACGACTTCAGCGACCCCATTTGTGATGCGGCACGATCCATTCTCGATGGTCACATCAACCTCCATAGAGAGTTGGCGGCTCGCAATCACTTTCCTGCAATCGACATTCTATCGAGTGCAAGCCGTGTCATGGTTGATATTGTGTCACGGGAGCATTGGCAGCTCGCGGGCACGCTTCGGGATTTGATGGCCACATACTCCCGCTATGAAGAGGCCATTGCCGTTGGGGCCTACGAGGCTGGAACCAACGCCAAGCTTGATCAAGCCATCATGATGATGCCGCACATTGAGTCTTTCTTGAAACAAGACCGCCAGGAAAGCGCAACCTATGAAGACTCGTTTGCTGATATGCGCCGACTCATTGTGGGTGACGAAGCATGAGTTTTCGTTTTGGTCTCCAGTCTGTGCTCGACATGAAGCTCAAGGAGCTGGAGTTTGCAGAAACATATGAGTTGCAGTTGAAGGGAAAAATTGAGGCATTGGAAAGAGACATTGAAAGACTACGTGTTGCCTATTTGGAAGATCGGGATCGTCTCAACCAGTTGATGCGTGACTCTGAGTATGCAGAGGCTCAGATCTTTGAGCTCTCTCTTAGCAGCAAGAAAGACCAGATCATGGAGCTTCTGAAAGTGTTAAACGAAACAAAAGAGCGGCTCGCTGTGTGCACTCAACTCTGCGTTTCTCTCAGAAAGAAAACGAGAGGTTTGGAGAAAATGAAAGAGAAGAAATTGCTCCGTTACGAGCGGGGTGTTGAAAAACGGCTCCAAGATGAAATCGACACACGTTCTTCGGTGCAGGCTTGGCGGCGGAAGCTTGAGGGAGGTCCCCTGTGAAGATCGTTGGGTTGAGAGGGGTCATCATTGCCAAAATGACTTTAGCGGTTGCCGCTCTTCTTGGAGGAATGCTGTACTGGGGAAGTGAGCCTTCCCCCGTTGCACATGCGGAGGAGTCGGACGGGGCAGAGGAAGTTCAGCCAGAGGGGTTGCCCGCTGCTGAAGAAGCGGAGGCGGGAGAGAAAGTGGCATCCAACTCCTATGGTGCAAAAGGCGATGCTCTTCAAAGCAACAGTGAGCGCTTTATTTCTCTAGAGGACGTTCCAAAGATTCCCGAGGGCAAAGCAGGGCTGTCCGATTACACAAAGATTCGTTCGCAGCTGGAATTGATGCGACAGGAAGTTGAGGAGAAGATTGTTCGCTTGAAACTGGCCACGGAGGCCTACCTCGATGCAAAGAAGGTTTCTGAAGAACAACTGAAGCTCATTGCTGAGGAGAAACAGCTTCTTGATGAAACCTTGCAGAAGGAAAAGACGGTGCAAAAAGAGAGGATCGATCAGGCTTTGACTTTCGTTGAAAAAATGGAACCGAAAAAAGCGGCGCCGGTCTTCGAACAAATGGATCGAGATCTGGTTTTGCAGTTGTTTCAGAGGTTGAAGCCCAAGACCGTCACAAAACTCTTGGAGAGTATGGATCCTGCCAAGGCTACAGAATACATGGAATACTACACGAAGATACGTTCGGGTCGAGAATTTGAACTTCTCCGTGATCTCAAAATGTGTGAGGGTGCTGATTTCGTAGACAATCCTCAGGAGCTTAAAAATTGATCCGCACTGTTCGAAAAAAGCTTTTTCCGCCGTTTTCAGTGTGTCTTCTGGCACAGTTTTCGTTTTTGCAGGGCTGCTACACCATTGAACAAGGCTACCATCAGGCACGGCTGTTGATGCAGCGGGAAGAACTGTCGAAAGTTCTGGCCGAAAAAGACGAGTCGCCGGAGCGTTTGGATAAGCTTCGTCTTGTGCCTCAGGTTTTGGAGTTTGCGCGGGAACGAGTGGGTCTGGAAACAGGAGAATCGTACACTTCCTATATTCGGCTTGATCGACCTGCTGTCACCTACATTGTGCAAGCCGCAGAGAAGCGCCGGCTCAGGAGAAAGACTTGGTGGTTCCCGGTTGTTGGCAGCCAACCCTACCTCGGCTATTTCGAGCGTGAAGATGCCGTGGCCTTTCAAAAGGAGCTTATTGAGGAAGGTTATGACACCAGAATGGGCGGGGTGACCGCCTTTTCGCTGCTGGGATATTTTCCGGACCCTCTTTATTCTTCGATGATCGACGGGCGTTCGGTGGCTGATGTTGTTGATGTCATCATTCACGAGTGTGTCCACCGCACGCTTTTTGTCCCCGGTTTCTCCACCTTCAACGAGAGCTTTGCGAGTTTTGTTGCTCAGAAGGCAACGGAAGTTTTCTTGCGCGAGCATCTTGTTTCGGCAGGGGACATAGCAGTTTACAAGGAAAAGTACCAAGCAGAGCTGCGCAGCAGCAGGCTTTTCAAGAGCTTTTTAAAAGAAGCGAAAGGAATTTTGAAACGCTTCTATGAGAAAGCTGCAGAGGATCCCACCTTGGCTGAAGACGAGGCCTTTTTGAAGGCTCGCGACGAGGTGTTTCAAGACTTGGAGCAGCGTTACAACCAAGCGGTACGGGAAGTTGCAAAGGGCACGTGGTATGAGCATGCCTTTCGCGCAAAGCGCACAAACAATGCTGTTGTGCTAGCATACTCTCTGTATGAGGCAATGCCAGAGCCTTTTGAAGCCGCGTTGGCTCATGCTGGCGGAG
>JANQPW010000601.1 GCA_028285285.1 Silvanigrellales bacterium | reverse complement strand
TCGATCTGCTCCGTCTCGGGCAGCTTGAGAGCATCGGCCACGGCCCCAAACTCAGACGAGGCACCCTTGTGAGCGACTTGAGCCGCACGTATGGCATCGGCAAGGCGCGGATCTCGAGCGGCAAAGTCAACAACTTGTGCTTCTGGCAAGCCGTCGGTCTGTCGCTTTCCGCCGTTCCACTCCCTGAGTTTCTTTAAAATGGCCAAAAGCTCTGAGGGATCCCCCTCGCCGACTGGTTTTTCTGCTGTGCTCATGAATCTTCTCCTCGCTCAACGCTCCGTTGTCACGGCATTCTGTTCGCCGCGCAACCCATCACACTAAAATAATTCGGGCCACGCAACCCTGCCCCAGCTCTTCGGAATCGGATCCTTTCCCCGCAAGGGCGCAGGACCAAAAATTGTCACATTTATGGCAGATTGTGCCCTAGCATGCAGCGGTTGTTCCCATTTTGTGACCACCTTTCCAGAATTCTTCACACTTCTCTCGTCTGAGGAAGTGTGATTTACTCAAGTGGGCCGCAAGGCAAACCCAACTCTCGTGGAGAAACTGCCCATGATGCTCCTCAGGCTTGCCCTCATGTTTTTTGCGTTTTCTACCCTTGGCAGCAACTGTGAGAGGAAGTCGGGCAATGGCTCTGAGAAAAACCCACCGGGGGATTCTGCTTCAACAGGAAAAATCCGCATTGCCACTTTCAATGCCTCACTCTACCGTGCAGAGGCCGGAGCACTGCGTGCCGAGATGGCCACCCGCACTTCAGCTCAGGCCAAGGCGGTCGCAGAAATCATCCGGGAACTCCGGCCGCAGATTCTCTTGCTCAATGAGTTTGATCATGACCCCACAGGAGCCTCTTACAAAGACTTTGTTGAGAACTATCTTCTCGATCCTGAGCTGCAAGGATTGCCGCTGCCCTATGCTCACCACTATGCCCCCCCTGTGAACACAGGGGTTCCCTCGGGCTTCGACCTCGACAACGATGGTCAGGTCAACAACGGTGGAGGTGACGCCCTTGGTTTTGGAGCTTTTCCAGGGCAATACGGTTTTGTGATCTTCTCCCAGTTTCCCATCGATCTGCCCCAGGTGCGCACCTTCCAAAAATTCCTCTGGAAGGATCTTCCAGGCGCTCTCCTTCCTGGTCTTCCCCCCCAACATCAAAACAAAGATTGGTATGACGAGTCGGAATTGGAGATCTTTCGTTTGTCTTCCAAATCTCATGTCTCTGTGCCCATCGCCCTTCCGGGCTTCAAAATCCATCTCCTCGCCAGTCACCCCACACCTCCCGCGTTTGATGGCCCTGAAGAGCGAAACAAACGACGAAATCATGACGAGGTTCGGCTTTGGACCGAGTTTGTGTCGGTGGACAAGCCTGCCGATTTTTTGAAAGACGATGCCGGCACTAGTGGTGGTTTGGGTCAAAAGCCTTTTGTGGTGCTGGGAGACTTGAACCTTGACCCCCAAGACGGCAGTGGTTTCAACGCGGCCATTCAGCAACTTCTCGAACACCCACGCACCCAAAACCTCACACCCACGAGCCAAGGGGGCAAGACATCCGCGGCGCTCCGTGGAGGAATCAACTCCTCACAGAAAGGTGATCCCTCGGCCGACACAGCTCAGTTTCCTGCAGATGTGGTGGGCAACCTCAGAGTCGACTATGTGATTCCCTCCGTTGAGCTTGAGGTCCTGGGCAGTGGTGTCTTTTGGCCAAAGGGAACCGAGCCAACCGCTCAAGTGTTTGAGAGCAAACAGGGAGAGGTTTTTGATCACCGTCCCGTTTTTGTGGACATTTCCCTTAAGCTCAAGGCGCCCTTCGATCGGAACAGGGGAATTGTGGAATGACCCCGAAGCCGACATTTTCAACACCAACATTTTTGTTGCACCTTGTTTTTCTTTGCACTCTCGCGCACAGCAACGGCTGTGTTTCTTCTGAGACCCCAGGCGAAGCTTTGAGCGATGGCTACGTCACTGGCTCCTCTGACCTAGAAGAAGCCACCGACATCGACGGCGAAAATGACGAAGTGCGCTCCCAGTTGAAAAAAGCTCTCAAGGGCTCCTGGCTCACCCTTCACGAAACTGAGGAAGCGCTCCTCGACAAAGTCGTGAGTCGGGAGGCATTTGCTCACATGTTGCACCAAGCCTTGCTGGTCAACCTTCCCACACCAGAAAAGGCACCAGCCTCTGAGGAAGTTTCGAAGACTTTCCCACCCGACCTGGCACCGAATCGCTGGAGCACCGAGGCCGTGAGTTCCCTTGCAAATTGGCAGGTCATTTCCTCTCAACAACCTTTCTTCCCAGAGGAAGTCATCACCCGCGAGGAGGCCATCCGCTGGCTTCTCCATTTTTCTCGCTTTTTGAGGGCAGCGCAGGCCAAAGGAGTGGATTCTGATCCCGCACCCGAGCACCCCCAGAGCCGCATCTATCTCGATCTCGACACCCCCCTGCGCAGGCAGCTTGCTGAACTGCAGGCCCATTGCCGGAGCTCCAACTTCCAAGGAGAGCACCCCACACTGTTCGAGCCCATGGCACCTCTCACAAGACGACAGGCCGTGCGTGCATTGGCCAGCACCATGAGCTGCCAAGATGCGTCACCTTCTCCAAAACCGCAGCATGGGATCGTGAGACACAGCGTGGCCTGTGATGTGGTTGTGAATGGCGGTACCCTCTCTGGCCTGGCAGCGGCCTGGGCCGCAGCAACATCGGGAGCGATCACCTGCTTGCTCGAACCT
>JANQPW010000597.1 GCA_028285285.1 Silvanigrellales bacterium | reverse complement strand
AGTTTTGAAGGGCGGGATCTCCACAACCCCACAACAAAGACCCAAGGGTGGCCCAAACAAATAAGACTGGGATCTGCTGCACCACTGCGCTGGATCGGGTTCTGCCGAAGTCCATGCTCTTCCTCCGCCATTTAGCTTCATGAGGTATTTCGGAGTTTTGACTGTACAGCTTGACAGAAGACAAAATTTTAAGGCATTTTCAGGACCTTACATTTGACTGAGATGCCCACGGTCGGGCCTATGACGAAAGAGGAGATCTTTATGACTTTCAGGAGCTTATGCTTGACCGTTGTCGGTGCCGCGCTGGCAACAACTGGAGCCTGCACAACGACCTTTGAAGGCAACTATGCGGATCCTGACAAAGTCGAGATTGTTGACGACAAGTGGAACGAGACCGATGCGCGGGTGATCTCAGAAAAGATGATCAAATCTTGCCTTTCTAAACCGTGGCTCACGCGCTGGATGGGAGAGTCAAAAGGAAAAAGACCTTTTGTTTTGGTGGATGACTTTGAGAATCGCACATCTGAGCACATCGACACCAAAGCGCTGTTTGAAGCGGTTCGCAACGAGCTGATCAACAGTGGAAGGGTTCGTTTTCTTGACGGTGCCATGCGAAAAAAAATCTTGAAAGAATACAAGTATCAAGGCTCAGGCGTTGTGAGAAAAGACCAGGCCAAGAAACCCGGCAATCAGTTCGGTGCTGACTTTTTCCTTGTGGGTGCGATTTCGAGCCAAGTGGCCCAGCAAGGGGGGTATAAAACGGTGACCTATCAGGTCGAGATGCGGCTCACCAATATTGAAACCTCCGAGATTGTGTGGACTGAAGTCGAGAAGATCAAAAAGCAGTTCCGGCGCAGCAGATTTGGCAGTTGATTGCTTCTTGTGAAGCGCATGCGGTTTTGAGCTTGGCACGTCTTCCGAATTGCTGGACAAGTCTCAGTTCCATGTTCTAAACACTGGGAGAGGCCCAATGTTTGCGTTGAGCGATGAAGCAACGCAGGGCTAAGTTTGTGAATCACAACGGGAGCCAGACGTCATGGAAAAGTCAGAACTGATTGAGTCAGTTAAAGAGAAAATGGAGAAATCGATCAAGAGCCTGCAAACGGACCTGCAGCGTGTTCGCACGGGAAGAGCATCTACTGCCTTGTTGGATGAAGTGAAGGTGGAAAGCTATGGTTCCAAGGTTCCGCTCAATCAGGCAGCAACTCTCGCCACACCTGAGCCCCGGCTGATCACAGTCAACCCCTTTGACAAGTCTGCTTTGGGAGAGATTGAAAAAGCGATTCTGGTGTCGGGTCTGGGCCTGACTCCGAATAATGACGGCAAGATCATCCGCATTCCCATTCCTCCTCTGAGCGAAGAGCGCCGAAAAGAGATCGCAAAGCAGGTCAAGAAGATTGGCGAAGAGGCAAAGATCTCTATTCGGCATCACCGACAAGAAGGGAACACCACTGCGAAAGCTCAAAAGAATGCTGGATGGTCGGAAGACGAGGTGAAAAGAGCTTCAGATGAGGTACAGAAGCAAACTGACGCGTACGTGAAAAAAGCTGACGAGCTTTGCGCGGCTAAGGAGAAAGAAGTTCTCTCCATGTAGAAAGCCGCCTCAAAAGCGCGCTCTCTTCGTTCTCCTCGGGCTTATGTGCGTTTTTGTTTGCACACTGCACCCTCGGAGGTGCTCAGTTTCCTGAGCCCTTCTTGATCTGAGCTTCCACTTCTGCGGCGAAGTCTTCGTCTTTTTTCTCAACGCCCTCACCCAGCTCAAGACGCTCGAAGGCCACAACTTTGAGGTCAGCCACGCCCAGTTTTTTGCCCACTTCTGTCACAAACTGAGAAATGTTCTTGGAGTCATCTTTCACGAATGCCTGCTCCAACAAGCAACTCTCCTTGAACCAAGTCACAAGACGGTTTGCAACAATCTTTGGCAAGATGTTTTCAGGCTTTCCTTGGTTGCGGTACTGGTTGAAGAAAACTTCTTCTTCTTTTTTCAACTCGTCGGAGGGAATGGCCCCTTGCTCTAAGAACAGTGGCTTCATAGCTGCCACCTGAAGGGCAACGTCTTTTGCAGCTTCTAGAAGCTCTGGGTTTTCAATGTGTTTTTGGAGGTCTGAACCAGACAGCTCAACCAAAACTCCCACACGGCCTCCGCCATGAACATAAGACTGCACGAGGTTTCCATCTTTGCCAAGACGGCTGAACCGACGCACCGACATGTTTTCGCCAATGGTCGCAATCATAGTTCCTGTGGCTTCTTTGATGTTTTGCCCGTCGCCGTAAGGTGTGGCCAAAACGGAGGCAAGGTCTGTTGGTTTGTGCTGTGCTACTGCCGCAGAAACCTTTTGAACAAAATCTTTGAAACTGTCGTTGCGTGTGACGAAGTCTGTTTCGCAGTTGATTTCCACCAACATGCCACAGTTGCGCTCTGGGGTTAGCACGGCTTCGACAACACCCTCGCTGGTGGCACGTCCTGATTTCTTAGCCGCTGCTGCGAGACCCTTTTCCCGCAGGGCTTTCACAGCTGCTTCGAGATCTCCCGAAACAGCATCAAGAGCTTTTTTACAGTCTGACATTCCTGCGCCTGTTTGATCGCGCAATTGCTTGACCAGTTGTGGTGTGACTGCAGCCATGTGTGTCTTCTCCCTCAAAAGAGTTGATGTGATATGTGTATGTTCTCATGAGCAAATTCGGAGCCGATGTGAGACTTCTAACTCGTCTGGAGCTCGCTGAAAAGGTCCCACAAAAAAACGGCACATTATTGTGCCGAAGATCACTCGTCGTCTTTAGAACGCAAGCGTTTCACTTTGACGGAGCCTCGTCCGCCCTCGCCCTCAATGTCACCATCGTCGTTGCGGAGGTCTGACTTGCGCTTTGCACGGCCGGCAATCACGGCGTCGGCAACCTTCGAAGCATAGAGCTTAATGGCTTTGAGGCTGTCGTCATTTCCAGGGATCACATGGTCAACCAGCGAAGGGTCTGAGTTGGTGTCCGTCACTGCAACCACGGGAATTCCCAGCCTTCGAGCTTCCATAATGGCCGTGGCTTCTTTCTTAGAGTCGATCACAAACATGAGAGTGGGAGTTCCGGGCATGTCTTTGATGCCACCAATGGAGCGCTCCAGCTTCTCACGCAGCCGTTCTTTCAAAGAAACTTCTTTCTTTGTGAGGCTGTCGTAGGTTCCATCTTGCGACATTTTCTCAATTTTTTTGAGCTTAGAGATACTTGACCGCACGGTGGCAAAGTTGGTGAGCATGCCTCCCAGCCAGCGGTGGTGCACGTGGTATGCACCCGCTCGTCGAGCCTCTTCTGTGATGATCTCTTGCGCTTGCTTCTTGGTTGCTACAAAAAGCACATGACCGCCGTTTGCTACTTCTTTTTCAATGATATTCAATGCTTGTTGAAAAAGTTTCTGCGTTTTTTGCAGGTCGATCACATGAACACCATTGCGCTCACCAAAAATAAATGGTCTCATCTTTGGATTCCAACGGCGGCACTGGTGGCCAAAGTGAACACCAGCATCCAACAAAGCTCTCAATTGCACTTCAGTTGACATTCGAACTCCTCATTTCCCAATTATGTGGATTAACCCTTTGAGACACCTGGCATAAATGCCATTGGGTTGGTGTCCCAGAAATCAAACACTAAGCCCCGCACAGCTGTGCGGTTTCGTGCATTTACACCAAGCTCTTGTCAGTAGCCGAAGTGAAGGGGAATCACAAGTCTGAATCTTCAGCATCTGTGTTTGTGTCAGATGTGGCTTCTGGCACTTCATCTTCATCGTCGTTTGGTGCAGCTTCAGCCCCCGCCCGTTGAGGAACGGGGCGCAGCAGGTCTTCAACACTGGGAGTGCGAGAGGGTGCTCGTGTGGTGGGTTCGTCGGAAGCCTCTTCTCCTTCACCCGAAGGCTCTTCTTCCTCGTCGGCAGAAAAGACCAAGGTCGGAGACGAGGCGCTTTCCTCCTCTTCTTCCGAAGGTTCGTCTTCTTCGTCTGCAGCAAAGACTGGGGCAGGAGATGAAGGGTCTTCTTTCCCCTTCTCCTCCACGTGTTCTTCACTCGGCTGGGGTAGTGACTTCGGCTCATCGACGGCATCAATGAGGTTGAGATCCGAGGCATCAGGAGACGACTCTTCTTCTGTTTGCTGGGTCAGACCTGCGTCAATACGGTCGAG
>JANQPW010000555.1 GCA_028285285.1 Silvanigrellales bacterium | reverse complement strand
TTCCCCGCTTGGTTCGCTTTGGTATTCAGCAGTGCGAGTTGTGATGGGAGTGGCGTCAGCAGCGTTTTTCCTCCGAGGCGTAGCGGCCTGTGAAGGTGGGGAGCTCTGTGTTTTCACCCGGCGCTCCGACTCAAAGCCCGAATCACCACAACCGGTGAGGCTCAAAAAGACAAAGCTCAGAAGGGGAGACACGGTCACACTCAAAAAACTTTTCATCATTTCACCACTTTCTGCCACAACTCAAATCAATCACAGCTTTTGCAACATCTGCTCAGGTCTTCATCGAAGAGCCTTTCTCTCCGAATGAGGGATCGGAATTTTTCTAGATTTACATAAGAAATATCTAAAATATTATTAATTACAAATAATTGTGCCTCTCAAAAAAGAGCAGTGGAGCGAGGTGTGCCTGGCTTTCTTGGGCAGAAGAGTCAAAAAAATTCGCAATTTCTTGAGAGGCGCTAGGATCTTCGTTATGTGTTTGGGTTGCCGCTGCTGCCTTTGATGAAATCGTGCCAGTGAGCTGCTCCATAAGGAACATCCATGAACGCAACTTCTCTTGTTTTGCTCATTGCGCTGGGCGTCATCAGTGCAGTTTCAATTTTCTTAATTGTGTACCTCATCAGCATGAAGTCCCAGGCGAAGGAACTTGAAAAAAAGCGGATCGAGGCCGAGCGCCGTTTGAAAGAGGCGCGGCGTGATGCTGATGACATGGTCAAAGACGCGCTGCGAAGTGCTAAGAAGATCGCTGTTAAAGAGAGCAAAGACTTTGAAAAGAGCCAAAAGGACAAGAACTCTGAACTCGCTCGGCTCGAGAAGCGCTTCCAGAAGCGAGAGGAGCAGTTGGATCGAAAGCAGAAGCAAATGGAAGAACGTGAGGAGCAGCTCAAACGCCAGGCAGAGCTCGTTGCCCGCGAAGAGGAACGGGCTGCTCACGCCTTGAGGAGCTCAGAGCGCGCCTTGAAAGAAAGCCAAGAAAAACTGCAAGATGTGGCACGTCTTTCGGTTGATGAGGCGCGAGAGCTGCTCAAGGAAACCATGATTTCTGAGGTTCGGAAGGAAACAGCAAACGAGCTGAAGCAAATAGAGGAGGAAGCGCTCAAGACATCTGAAGAGAGGGCCAAGTCCATCATTGCCACCTCCATTCAGCGAATGACCAACGAGTTCGTCGCTGATGCCTGCGTGTCAGTTGTTTCTCTTCCTTCCGATGACATGAAGGGGCGCATCATCGGCCGGGAAGGCCGAAACATTCGAGCCATTGAGCAGGCCACGGGTGTTGATCTCATTATAGATGACACACCTGAAGCTGTGATCCTCTCCTGCTTCAACCCCATTCGGCGCGAGGTGGCCAAAGTGGCCATTGAGCGGTTGGTGGCCGATGGTCGGGTTCACCCAGCTCGGATCGATGAGATTGTGCAGAAGGTGAAGGCAGAGTTTGAGCAGATGATGCAGGAAACCGGTGAACGATCGAGCTTCGAGGTGGGCATTCAGGGCCTTCACCCAGAGCTGATCTCTCATTTGGGGAGCTTGAAGTTCATGACAAGTGGGAGTCAGTCGGTGTTGCAGCATTCCATTGAGACGGCCAATATTGCGGGAATTATGGCAGCGGAGCTCGACTTGAACCCTCGCACTGCCAAGCGAGCTGGTTTGCTCCATGACATTGGCAAAGCTCTCGACGAAACAACTGAGGGAAATCACGCGGAGGTTGGGGCAACACTTCTGAAGAAGTTTGGCGAAGCCCCCGAGATTGTTGAAGCCGTGCGCAAACACCATGTG
>JANQPW010000541.1 GCA_028285285.1 Silvanigrellales bacterium | reverse complement strand
CTTCTGTGCTGGGGAAGCAATGCCAGCGGCCAGTTGGCCACACCTCTGGGCACAACTCACTATGCTGTGCCAACTCAAGTTGTGGCTTCTGGAGTGGCGAGCGTGGCCGTGGGGAACGACCACACCTGTTATTTGGGAACGGATGGCAAGGTGTACTGTGCGGGCTCGGACACCCGAGGTCAAATCGGCAATGGAGGCTCTGACTCAACTTCTTGGGTTGATGTGGGATTGTCTGGTGCCGTTGCCTTGGCGGCCGCCGGTGAACACACCTGTGCCCTCACGGGTGCCGCCGGCTCTCGCTCCATGTCGTGCTGGGGAGACAACACAACCAAGCAGCTCGGCAATTCGTCTGCCGGTGCCACAGCGACCTCGCCGGTTGTGGTGGATGCCATCCCAACCTCCACCCTCAACCTTGCTGTTGACCTCGTTGCTGGAGGTGACAGCGCTGCAGGTCATGTTTGTGCTCTCACATCCGCTGCCGATGTGAGTTGTTTTGGAAACAACGCTGCAGGTCAGCTGGGCCAAAATCCCTCTGGTCTCACAACAACCTCCGGGGCGGCAGATTCTGCAGTGACCCCTGCTTGGTCGGGTTCTCCCGATTTGGTGAAGTTGGCCGCAGGAAGTTTGCACACTTGTGCCATCACGAGCGATCGTAAACTGCTTTGTTTTGGCGAGCAGGGCGGTGGTCGTTTGGGGAATGGAGCCACTACGAGCACGAGCGTTCACACCCCAACCGAGGTGAGCACCCTCACCGCGGCAGGGGTTATTGCTGTGGCTGCCGGGGCAGAGCACAGCTGTGCGGCAACGGCCGACGGAGCTCTGCACTGTTTTGGTGCTGGTGCTAGTGGTCGACTGGGCAACGAGCAAAGTGTGTCGGACTTCGGAACACCAGTGGATCTCGCAGGAAATACCACAGCCTACGGAAGTGCTGTGCGCCAGTGTCACAGCTTTTCGGTTGCTGTTCCCTAAGTGTCAGCTTGGTGGACGCAACCTGTGCTACACTTCAAACAGTTGAAGACAGCACAGGAAATGTTTGCCTATGTGGGCCTGCCTCAGTCGCCTTGCACAAGCCATGCGCTTTGTGATGAATGTTTGGATCGTGGGCTTGCTGCTCTCACTTTTTCTTCCTCCTTTCAAAGCCAAGGCGTCGGAGTTGTACCTCCACTACGTGGTGGAAAACTATCTTATTCAAACTCGGTTCGCGGACTACTCCAATATTGCACTTGCGGGTGCAGGCGCTGAATACGTCCATGCATTTACAGATAAGTTTCATGTGAGAGGAGTGGGGGGGGTGAGTTTTGATCTCGCTTCGAGTTCACCTGTCTTTCTCGAAGCCGGCGGTGGTGGCGCATTGTCACTTATTGGTGGCGCGCCGCTTTCCATCACCAACACGGAGTTCTCCTTCGTAGCTGCACCTCATCAACACCTCTTCGTTTATCTTGATGTTGTGCAGCGCCTCTATGACGTTACAGCGACTGTTCCACCACCCGTGCAGGAAAAGACTGGTGAGAGAAGGCGTGTTGCACGCATTGGCAACTATCTCGCGCCAAAGTTCGGATTGGGCTACGATTTTTACATGAACCCTGAAGGTTTTGCCACGGTTGGTGTGAGAGGCTTTGGCACTCAGTCTTTGAATCTGGATGAGCTTTCCATCACGACATTTGGTGTGTCGGTGACCGTCGGGTTCCAGTTTGTTGACGACATCTTCATGCGTTTCTTTCAGGGTGGCTGATCTGTCAGGCACTCATGGGTAGGCCTTGGTCGCCCTCTGCACTCTGGTTGCTTTCTGAAGACTTGATCTCGATCAGCCCATCGTCGATGAGCTTCTTCACCCGGTTGACAATGAGTTTTTGGATCTTTTCACCACTCTTTTCAGCGCGTTTCTTCGAAATGGTGGAGCGCTGCATGCGGTTCACTTCACTTTGGACTCGATAGAGCAGTTTGCCATTGAAGAAGCCCATAATGCGTGCGCTGTCGTTTTGCCCCAGGCTCATCGCCAGCGAGGCAATGTCTTCTGGCTCCAGTTCCTCGAGCTGCTCGTTGATGATGTCATTGTCGAGCTTCATCACGGTGTCAAATGTGACAACTTGCTTTTGGAGCTTGTCGAGGAGCTCTGGGTTTTCTCGTAAGGCTTCAAGCAGTGCCTTGCGCTCTTCAGGAGCCCCGAATTCGAGAATGTTGGCAAAATGATCGCTCACATCGTAGGTGGCCTCTTCTTCTTCAGATTCCTCCTTGTCGGCCAAACGCTCCAGAAGCTCCTGGGCTTCATCTTCGCTGAACTCCGTTCGCGACTGTGCTTGAGACATCAGCTCCGCCGTGTCAAGGCCCTCAAGGTGCTTGAGCAACCGCCGGCTTCTTTCTGGCGACACAAGCGCCATCACCGTGGAAATTCCCTCTGAGCCCTCGTCGGACAGCATCTCGCCCAGTTTCTCATCTGTGTTTTTGATCAGTGCTTCGGTGTTGAGGTCTCCAAAGAAAGGGACCTTACTCTTCTGTAACTTTGCGACAAAGCGAGAGAGAAGCAGAACACTTTTGAAGGCTTGTGCACGGGTCATAGGTTTGTCGAGCAAGGGAGCGAGCAGGTTTGTCTCCTCCTTCGGAAATGTGTTCCAGAGCTCCTTGGCGGAAACGCTGCCGATTGCTTCACAAACCTGGAGAAAGCGCACTCGCTTTGTTTTGTCGGCGAGCCAATCTTTGAGCACCTCGTGAACATAGGGTTTCTTTTTCTGCATCTCCTCCCAGGCCTCTTGGGCTTGACGCTCGAGAACATCCACATGGGCATCGTCGGCGTCTCCCAGCTCTTCGTCTAGGTTGTCTTCAGTTTCTTGGCCCTTAGTGAACACCTTGGCAGCGTCCACAATGCCAGCCCCAATGGTTTCGAAAGAGGAGCTCATTGTGCTCACAACCTCTTGTAAGGTGCTCAGCTTTCTCTTGTTTCGGCGTCCTTCGATGAAGGCTCCCACAGCCATAGCGAAGGCAAAGAGCAGACCAAGTGCGAGCAGTGCCAGTGGAATTTCAAGTCCTGAGATCATGTCCTTGAACTTGTCCCACGGGGTAAGGGGCCCAACACCCTTCTTTTTCAACTGGGCCATCAAGTCTTCAATCTGGCCCTTGAGGCGCTCCACTTCAGCCACGAGCTCGCGGTTGCGTGATTCAAGAATGGAGTTTTTAGACTCCGTATCACGAGCCTGGTCCATTTCCGATTCAAGACGTGTGCGGGTTGAACGGAGATCTGTTTCTGATTCTGTGAGTTTGCCGAGGGTTTCCTCGAGCTTTCTTTTGAGTTCCGAGTCTTCGACACTGAGGTCGCGTTTGGTGATGGTGATGCGATCTCCAGCGCGGCGGTTGAGATCAACAGATTCAGCAATGGCCTGCTGCACCGCCTTGATGGTGTCCGCCTTTGTGGTTTGATCAACAATCACACGGATCGTTTTACTTTTCACGTTGGCGAAGAAACCGAGTGGTGACATCTGCTCGATCGTGGAAAGGTAGAGTCTTTCCACATCTGTTGGTGTTAACCTGCGGTTGGTCGCAAAACCTGTTTTGATTTTTTGCAGCTTTTCCTCGTCGACGTTGAGCCGAACGGAAAGAGAATAGGGTGTTGTGAGCAAGCCACTGATCGTGTTCCGTATTCGATTTTGCAAATAGGCTTCTGTTTCCGAGGTTTTAGCACGGAGCACCAGAGCTTCGGCTCCTTTGGTGACAACCGCGCTGTCTCCTCGGTTGTTTTGGTTTGCTGGCCGAGGCCTTGCTCTGCGCGGAGTTCGGTTTTGCCGGTTCTGTCGATTCTGCTGGTTGGCTCCTTGAGCGAAAGCTGTTTCACTCAGTTGGAGCAGTGAGGGCAGGGTTCCGTCAGTTGGTCTTAGTGCCGTGAGCAGAAAGGCCAGACATAGCCCCATTCGCACACCGTACCGGAGAAGGCTCTGGCGATGGCGAAAGCGTAACAATGATGGCCTTGAGTTCAGAGCCCCGCCGGCTTTTTCCTGAGCAGAATTTTGCTGCCCTTGTTCTGAGACCACTCCCTGGTCCTTCACTGTGGATCTACGTTGTTTGTGCGGTTAGGGAATCGGTTGATCTGGCGAGTTCTTTAGAATTGGTCAAAAAAATGAAGTCTCTTCAAGTCACAAACTGTCAATGAGCTTCAACATGTTTTGAGCTTCAGCATCATCAGGCTTTGATTTGAGAACGCGGAGGTAGTGAACTTTTGCTTTCTTGGTCATTTTGCGCGAGTAGTAGTATTGGCCTACTGCGCCATGGAAGAGTGCGAAATTATCATACTTTTTTCGAAGTTCTTTGATCACACGCTCGGCCTCAGCGTCGCTTTTGTTGCGCAAAGTGATGGGCAGGTCATAGAGCTCGTTCAAAATAGAGTCGACCTCGCGTGAGAGGTCCGTGCGCAACAGCGTTTGAAACCACTGCACGGAGTAAGAGTTGAGGTTCACGGTGAGGTTGGATTGGCTCCGGTAGGGGGTTGCAACCAGCACCTCCCGAGGAACATAGCCCTCGAGCTCGAACACAAAGGCAAGGGATGATTTGTTGTCGCGAGCTCTGTAGACTGTGGGGGTCCGGCCCAGTTTTGTTGTTTTTCCCGTTGCCGGGTTTTTGATAAAGACCGTTGCACCCAGTGGAACCGTTTTGATGTTGAGAGTGTTTGGGCTCACACAAGCCGTCCCTACGAAAAGGAACAGAAGCAGGACCGACCTGATGCTGTTCAAAAAACGAGAACTGAGAATAGGTTTTTGAGAAAGGCTTTTATTTTTTGATCTTGCCTTGTTTCTTCTTACCATCGCCTTTTTTTCCGCTTCGCGGTTTTTGAGAGTTTTTTGCAACCTTGGATTCGGTCAATCTTATGATAACTTTAGGCCTTTTTTGCTTTTCATGTTTGCCTCCAGTGTTCACGCTTTTGTGTTCTTTTGATCCGGGGCCGACGCCGACAATAGAGATGATGTTTTCGTTAAAGCCTTCTTCGCTCATGAGGCTCAGAACGCTTGCGGCACGCTGTGCTGAAAGGCCCCATGCCCGAACTCGAGGTGTTTGGGCTTTAAGGTTGAGTTTTCGGGCCGGAAACTCGTCGAGATAGCCATAGCCCTCGATTTGCACTTGCACCAACTGATCGTTGTTTCTGTAAATTTTGGCAAGCTTTTTCACGAGACGTAAGCCTTTGGGTGTGGGTTCCGACTCAGACTTCCGGAAGTACTGCGAACCAGAAAGCACAATGACTTTCGATTCAAACTCTGCAGCCTGTTGCTTTGCCTGGGCACCAGCGAACTCTGAAGTTCCTTGCTCAAACTTGCCCACTCCTGGTCCCATGGGTGGTGTGAGTGGGTTGGAGCACTCCACATAGACATCTCTTGAGCTGACTTCCTTGAGACTGGTGCTGATGTTCTCTTTTTCAAAGAAAAGGGGTTGATCAGAAGTGCCAGAGCTTTCTCCTTTTGGGTAGTTGAGGGCTTCTGCCACTGCTTCAAACTTCGACTTGTTCACCGAAGAAATAGCAAACATCACAATGAAAAAGAGGAGAAGATTGAAGAGCATGTCGTTGAAACTGAAGAGCCACAAAAATTCGTCAGACTCGTGACCACCTCCGCCGCCACCATGACCCTCGTCGTCATCGTCGGAATGACCAGCATTCGATTGCACGAGCTGTTTGATCTTGGACTTGCCGGAGCCCGAGGTTCCGCCACTTTCGTCTTCGCTGCGGAGCTGGTGAACCGTCGATCTGCGTTCAAACATGCTCGTTCCTCTCAACCAGCTTTCTGAGCAGGTGCACCGCCGCCGACTCCCAGCACGTCGACCCTATTGTCTTCGGGAAGGTGCGAGTTGAGCTTTTCTTGGATGAGAAGGGCAGACTCCCGCCGGGCAATCATGCTCACCCCTGCCAATA
Source organism: Silvanigrellales bacterium (assembly GCA_028285285.1). Classification (GTDB taxonomy): domain Bacteria; phylum Bdellovibrionota_B; class Oligoflexia; order Silvanigrellales; family Silvanigrellaceae; genus JANQPW01. The sequence continues at coordinate 2,540 of JANQPW010000541.1, read as the reverse complement.
TGATCTTTCGGTCTCGAATATCGATATCCGCCTTCACCTTGAGGTTCTCTCCCAGTGGCATGATGACGTAGTTTGCTGTGATGAGGCCAATGAGCGTTCCCACAAGGGCGACCGCCATACTGGGGGCCAGCTCTCCCGGACCCAAATCTCCCCCCAATTTTTGCATCACAGAAATCAAGCCAATCACGCAGGCCATAATTCCAAAGGCGGGAGGGTACTTCGCAAGTGTGGAGACCGAGTTTACAGAGTAGGCATGCTCTTCTTTGGTTTTCTTAAAGCGTTGGTTCATGATTTCATCAATGTGCATGGGCTCAAAGCGCTCTATGATGAGCTGGATGCCTTCGCGAAGAAAGGGGTGTTTGATTCCCGACACAAGCTGCTCAAGTCGTCTCACGTCTCCGTCAGATTCCTTAACGAGGTTAATGACTTCAGCAGTTGTTTCAACATTGGTGTCTTTGTGTGACTTAAAGGCTTTCGCCATGAGTTTGAAGATATTTCCTGTGTCTTTGCCCGTGTAAATCATGAGGGCGACCGCCACAGTCGAACCGCAAATTAGCAAAAAGCCAGGGATATCGTTGAAGACTCTGAGGTCTGAAACTGCGTGTGTGACCATGTAACCCATGAACACTATTGAAAGCAGTAGACCGACAATACTTGCACTCATAGAGCCTGACTCTCCTCACGAACTTTCAGCCTTGGCGGCCTCTTTTCTATTCGGTTTATTCGCTCTGTGAGGGTTATCGGTTACTTTTCTAAAGTTCAGATAATTCCACCCGAAGTAACTACCGAAAAGAATGGATTTTTGGCGAGAAGGCTGCATATTTCGCCGAATTCATTGCTCAGGAGAGACCACTCAACCATGATTTTGCTCTTCGTTTTTATTTTCGCCACCCTCGCTGGAGCGACCTACCTCTATCGTGAGCTACCAAGTCACTCCTTGAGAGCAGCTCAGGTGGCTTCCGATCATGTGGTGAGAGTGATGAGTGTCACTGGATCAGCAAAAGTGAAGTCCCACGACGAAATCACCTGGACTGATCTGAACCCAGACTTTCTCCTTGGCTCGCGACATCAGGTTCTCACTGGAGAAGACACACAGGTCGAGTTGCAGTTTCTTGATGACAAGTCTCTCCTTCGGGTGCCGGAGAGGACATTTCTTCCTCTTTCTTCTCCCTTTCTTGTGTCTTCAAAAATGAGACGAGTGTTCTATCTTGAAACGACTGGGGCGCCACCTCTGAGCGAGATGGTCAAGCGTCATGCTGATCCTATGTTTGCTCGGGTTCACTGGGTGTTCAAGGGCACACCAGAAGTTCAAAGAGAGGGTGCAGAAGTTGCAGACAAGGGCTTGGCACTCCAGAAAGAGTCGAAACTCTTGAGAAGAATCGCGCCAAAGGGAGATATTAGTCTTCTTGTGACCAGTTTTCCAGTTTATGTCTCAGTAAGTTTTTTAAATCCTGAACCGAAAAGAATGAAGATCCAGGGTTATTTGTGGAATGAGGAAATGGGATCAGAGCCGGTTTGGGAGGGAGAGACAGATAGTTACTTTGCTGGAGTGCCGATCTCTCGGAAAGGTACATTTGTCTTTCAAGCCTATGCTGATAACGATACCTACGTTTCTCTTCCTCTGCGAATTCAAGCTCAAACCCTTGTCGATTGAGCATTGAGTTAAGGAACACACGCGAGCATGGAAGCGAGCGATAGGAAAAATGAGTCTGAGGAAAAAGGCGCCGCAAACGAGCTGAGTCTGTCGGATCAGGTCTCTGAACGGGTAGGCCGTTTGCCGATTGTTCCTACGCTCTCCACCCTCTTGGCTTTGACCGTCTTGCTCGCACTCTGTGGCTTGGGCCTCAATGTGATTTCACGCTTTGAGGAGGAGCGTATTCCGCAGGCGATGGAGCTTGAGATGGAGCGACTTGGCCACTTAGCACATCAAATCAAAAACAAACTCAATCTCAAAACCATAAAAACTTTCGAAGCCAACTCGACTTCATTTCCTTTGAGTTTGGACACCCTGCAGTTCCCGCGATTTCCGAGAACGGGAGAAGTCTTTGTTGCTCTCAAGTCGGGGAAGAGAATGCGGGTAGGCGGAACCGTGGATGGGAAGCTTTGGGTCGACATGACTCCCTTCTCCTTTGATCTTCCTGTGAGCACCCAGGGGACACTCTATGTGATCTCGACTTTTGGAACTTTGTTGGACTCCACAGATCCTAGCCTCGGTCGAATTGGCAAAATTGGAACGCGGGATGTGGTGAGAGAATTTTTTCAATCTGGCGTGGACCAAAACGTTCGGGTTCTGCGGCGGGCTGAGGGAGATTTTGTAGCAGGGTATCGTAAGGTACCTGGAGCGAATATTGTCCTCTTTGTTGAGAAACCACTCACAGGAGTGTTGCGGCCATTGAATCAGGTGTTGGCCCGCATTGCTTTGGGATCAGTGTTGTTTGCGCTGCTAGCGGGAGCACTCGGTTTTGCAATTCTTCTTTTTCACCTCAAACCGCTGCGGCTTTTGAAACGGTATGCAGCTCTTTTAGTCATGAACCGGGGGA
>JANQPW010000507.1 GCA_028285285.1 Silvanigrellales bacterium | reverse complement strand
AATCGCTTTCACTACCTCACCCAAGACGAGCCGGCCAAGCGCTTGTCCACAGCTTTTGACAGCGTGACCCTCTATGGTGAAGACCCCGACACACGCCCGGATATCTACGGGAAGGTCGGCGAAAGTGGCGTGAGTATTGCCACCCTTGCCGACATGAAAGTGCTGTTTGATGGCTTTGACCTGTGTGACTCCAACACCAGTGTGAGCATGACCATCAACGGGCCAGCTCCTATTGTGCTGGCCTTCTACCTGAATGCGGCCACCGACCAGCAGTGGGAGCGAGCAGAGAAAGAAAAAGGACAAGCGCTTTCCGCCGCCGAAAAAGCGGAACTCCAGCAAAAAACCCTCCAGGCCGTTCGCGGCACAGTGCAGGCCGACATTCTCAAGGAAGATCAGGCCCAAAACACCTGTATTTTTTCCACCGATTTTGCGCTCAAGATCATGGGCGACATTCAACAGTATTTTGTTGAAAACAAGGTGCGGAACTACTACTCCGTGAGCATTTCCGGCTACCACATCGCGGAGGCTGGAGCGAACCCCATCTCGCAACTGGCCTTCACCCTCGCCAATGGCTTCACCTATGTGGAGTACTACCTCAGCCGTGGCATGAACATAGACGACTTTGCCCCCAACCTCTCATTCTTCTTCAGCAACGGGATGGATCCGGAATACACAGTGATCGGCCGAGTGGCCCGTCGCATTTGGGCCATTGCCATGCGCGACCTCTACAAAGCCGGAGACCGATCACAGAAGCTCAAGTACCACATTCAAACCAGCGGACGTTCACTCCACGCTCAGGAAATCGACTTCAACGACATCCGCACCACATTGCAGGCTCTGCTTGCGATTCAAGACAACTGTAATTCATTGCACACCAATGCCTACGACGAAGCGATCACCACACCCAGCGAAGAAAGCGTGCGCCGCTCCATGGCCATTCAACTCATTTTGAACCGAGAGTATGGTGTGAGCAAGAATGAAAACCCTTTGCAGGGGTCTCACTTCGTGGAACAACTCACCGATGCTGTGGAAGCCGCAGTGCTCGACGAATTTGATCGCATCTCTGCACGAGGGGGTGTTCTGGGCGCTATGGAAACGCAGTATCAACGTGGCAAGATCCAAGACGAATCGTTACTTTATGAAACAAAGAAACACACAGGTGAGCTGCCGATCATTGGCGTGAACACCTACCTCAACCCACAAGCAGGCGGCGACACCACGGAAGACCTTGTGTTGGCCCGTGCAAGTTATGAAGAAAAAGATGCGCAGATTGAACGCCTCAAAAACTTCCACGAGCGAGCACTGTCTGGCCGCGCTGAAGCGCTGCAGCGTCTCCAGCAGGTTGCCCTGAAAGGTGAAAATGTGTTTGCAGAGTTGCTGCACACCACGCGCCACGCCTCACTCGGTGAAATCACCCGAGCGTTGTTTGAGGTGGGAGGGCAATACCGCCGCTCACTCTGAAAGGATGTTTCCATGTCTCACAAACCCCGCACACAGGGGCCGAAATCAAGGGCCTTGCTAAAGCGCTTGAAAAAAGTGGAGAGCCCTGACACGACCTTTGTGGGCGAAGAGTTTCCCATTGTTTTCAAAAAAGCTCAGGGGCTCCAAGTGATCGACGCCGACGGGCAGCGCTTCACCGACCTCACTGCCTGCTTTGGGGTTTTGGCCTTTGGACACCGCCCTGCCCCCACTCTCCGTGCCATTCGAAACCAGAGCTCTCAGCTGCTGCACGCCATGGGCGACGTGCACCCATCTGACGCGAAGGTGCGTTTTTTGGAAAAACTAGCGCGTGTTTCTCCCTACCCCAATCCGCGCATCATTCTCAGCAACACAGGATTCACACAGGCCCTGATGATTCAATTCAAACGGAATATCACAGCCGATACAAAAGACATTTGCCATCGTTTCTCCGTTCTCCCGCATCATATCTTCCCTATCATACACTATTGACTACCATAATTGCGTGTCAGACTGGATCATGCAAACTCGCGCAGAGATCATCAACAATCA